>NZ_JBHWZJ010000198.1:0-13277 GCF_042728415.1 Streptomyces sp. NPDC060198
GGACAGCGCCGCATTCGCGACACACGCCCTGACCACCCCATACTTCTCCGAGGACGACCCATGTGCCTTGACGGCCACTGCGAGCACCAGGTGGACATCCTCCGCCCCGACGCCGAGCGGACCGGCGAACCCGGCGACGGGCCGGGGCGCCGCGGGCTGCTGGCCGCGGGGGTCGCCGGTGCGGCTGCCCTCACCCTCTCCCCCATGGCGTTCGCACAGCCCGCCCGGGCGGCGGGGGCGACCGCGGACACCGCCGAGGCGACTCACGTCATCAGCGGCCATCTGGCCACCGGCGTGGCCGACTTCGTCTACCTCCCGGTGGAGGTTCCGTCCGGCGTGGCGAAGATCGCCGTGTCGTACTCCTACGACAAGCCCTCGGTCCCCTCCGGGACGCCCGGCAACTCCTGCGACATCGGCATCTTCGACGAGCGCGGCATCGGCCTGGGCGGGCTCGGCTTCCGCGGGTGGTCCGGTGGTTCCCGTACCTCTTTCGAGATCGGCAACGGCGAGGCCACTGCGGGCTATCTGCCGGGGAAGGTCGGCCGCGGTACCTGGCACATCGTGCTCGGCCCGTACCAGGTGGCCCCGCAGGGACTGAACTACCAGGTCACGGTGACCCTGACCTACGGCCGGCCCGGCCCGGCCGCTCCCCGCAACTTCCCGCCGCAGCGGGCCAGGGGGCGCGGCCGTGCCTGGTACCGGGGCGACTGCCACCTGCACACCGTCCACTCCGACGGCAAGCGCCTGCCCGCCGAGGTCGCCGCCGGTGCGCGGGAGGCAGGGCTGGACTTCATGGTCTCCACCGACCACAACACCTCGTCCGCGCACGCGGTGTGGGGCGACCACGCCGGGTCCGACCTGCTGATCATCACCGGTGAGGAGGTCACCACCCGCAACGGCCACTGGCTCGCCCTCGGTCTTCCCCCGGGCGAGTGGATCGACTGGCGCTACCGCAACCGCGACGACGCTTTCCCGCGCTTCGCCCGTCAGGTCCGCCGCGGCGGTGGCCTCGTGGTGCCCGCCCACATGTACTGCGCGTACGTGGCGAGCCAGTGGAAGTTCGGCTTCGACGACGCCGACGCCACCGAGGTGTGGACCGGCCCCTGGACGTACGACGACGAGCACGCCATCAGCACCTGGGACCAGAAAGTCGGCGAGGCGGTGCGCTCGGGCGGCCGTTGGGTGCCCGCCATGGGCAACAGTGACGCCCACAGCGCCCCGCAGGTCATCGGTCTGCCGCACAACGTCGTGCTCGCCGACGACCTGCGGACGGACTCGGTCATGGACGGCATCCGCGCCGGACGCAGCTGGATCGCCGAGTCCGCCGCAGTGGAGCTGACCTTCACCGTCAGCGGCGACGCGCGGCAGGCCGGTATCGGCGAGACCCTCGAAGCGCCCGCCGACGCGCCGGTGGACGTCCGCCTCGACGTGAAGGGCGTACCGAACGGCACGGTCCGCTTCATCACCGACGAGGGCCAGATGCACCAGGAGTCCCTGAGCGCGGAGGGCACCAGCACGGTGGTGTGGCGCACGACCGCCTCGCTCGCCGCGTACGTGCGCGCCGAGGTCCGCCACCCGATGGCGAACGGTTCGGCGGGGCAGGGCAACACCATGGGCGACGCCCTGATGTTCGGCCCCATGGCCGCTCTCACCAACCCGGTCTTCCTGAAGACGTCCCGGCGCTGACGGCCGGTCGGCACCCGGTGCGGGTGTCGGGCACGCGGCGCTCGACCGTCGGACCTCGGCCGGGGTGAGCCTGCCGAGGTCCGTGTGGGGCCGGTGACGGTGTTCCGGTAGCAGGAGTCGGGAAACGGCCCGGGCCGGGGCGGAGCGCTCTACCCTGACGGAACGGCAGCACTCCGTCGGGAAGGTGCCGCACACCGTTCGGGAGGCCCCGTATGAACGCGCCCGTGGCCGAAGGCCCCAATCCGCCGAGCTTTCCCCCGCGCACGCCGCCTCCGCCGAAGAAGCCGCTCTCTCCGCCCCCTCCGGACCTCTCCCGCGACGTCGCGGAGCAGGGACAGATCGTACGGAGAACCGTCCTGCACGGTGTCGGGATGAGGAACCGACAGGGTGCGAACTGGAGTTACGAATCCGCCGCATGGGTGCCGGGCAAGGCCCGGCGCAAGGTTCTCGAACAGCTCGGCGCCTGGGGTCACCGCCTCGGGCCGGTCGCGGTCCGGGCTCTGGATTCGGCCACTGATCTGCTCGTCGCCACCGCCGTCGGCGACGGCGGACGGAAGGTCAGCGTGCATCTCTCCGCCCAGGACGGGCAGGCGTGCGTGGTCGTCCTCTCCCACCGGAGCGCCCTCGCCCCGGGGCACGCTCCGGACGGCGACGACGTCCTGCACCGGGTGACCGCCCTGCCGGGCGTCGAGGGGTGCGGCACGGAGACGGGCCCGGAAGGCCGGCGTCTCTGGGCCGTCGTCCGTCTCTGACGCGAGGTGCCGACGACGGGCCGGTGGCGTGAACCACGCGAACGGCGTGCCGGATCAGCCGGTTTCGAGCTGGTGGTCGGCCCAGACATAGGTTTCGGGGAGCAGGTCGGCGATGGCGACGGCTCGCACGCGGTCGCCCTGGCCGACGATGATCTCGATGGCGGGGAAGTAGTCGAGGAGCGCCTGCCTGCAGCGGCCGCACGGCGGGACGATCCCCCGCCCCCGGTCGCCCACGGCGACCATGGTGTCCAGCTCGTACGCACCCTGGGCCGCGGCGGTGCCGATGAGGACCAGCTCGGCGCAGGGCCCTCCGGTGAAGTGGTAGGCGTTCACCGCGGTGACGATCCGGCCGTCCCGGGCGCGTGCGGCGGCGGCTACGGTGTGGTTGTCGCCCCGGCACCGTGTACGGGCGACGTGTTCGGCCGCCCGGACGAGTTCGTCGTCGACGCGTCGGGCCCGCCCGGTCGTTTCAGCCATGTCGGCCACCTCCTGGATCAGGCTTCGGCTCGGAACGTCGCGCGGTCGTAGTCGGCGTGACGGCCCTGTCCGGAGAGGTCCCAGACCCACAGTCCGACGAAGGCGCCCGTGAAGCCCATGGCTCTGACCTGCCCGTCCTGGACATCCTCGGCGTGCTCGTCGGAGAGTACGGTGGCGTCGGCCACCTCACCGAAGGGGCGTCGGCCGGAGCCGGTGTCGTAGTGGAAGCGCAGTTCCCCGCCGTCCAGCTCGCACCCCAGGCCGAGCCTGACCGTCGGGCCGACGAGGGGTACCCCGCCGGTTTCGTCGACCGTCAGCACGCCCCGGTCGCTGCTCGCCCTGCGCAGCACGGGCCGGCCCTCGTCGTCCGCGGTGACGTACAGGTAGTACCAGTTGCGGGTGTTGTAGTACGCGGTGATCCCGGCGAGGTGCTGGAACGCCTCGGGGCGGTACTCCAGCGTGGTTTCGAAGGAGCAGCGGGGCGCGGTCACCCGCTGGGCCACCAGGCTCGGCCCGACGAGGCTGTGCGGGGCGCGGCCTCCTCGTATCCGCAGGTGGGAGGGGCGGTCGGTGAGCGACAGCCAGTCCGGTGCGGCGGGACGCCGGAGGGTGGACCACTGGGGCCCCAGGGTGGGGCGGTCGAAGTCGTCCTCGACATGAGTACCGGGCGCCGGGGTGTGCTCCGGGCCGGCCTCGCGGCCCGCTTCCCGTCCCGCTGAGATGGGCGCGGCGACTTCCAGGGCCGGTTCGCCGGTCGGGACGCGGGGCCATTCGTCGGAAGTCCAGGTGACCTGTGCCAGGGCCGTCTCCCGTCCCAGAACACACGGTCCGCGCCGTCCGAGCGGGCGGGAGACGAGGTAGGCCAGGTAGGACTCTCCGGCCTGCGTCGTCACGAGGCTGCCGTGTCCGGCCTTCTGCAGGGGCAGGTCCGGGCTGTGGCGCGCGGTGATGAGCGGGCCGTTCGCATCTCGTTCGTACGGGCCGGTCAGGGTGCGGGAGCGGGAGACGGTCACCTGGTGGTCGTAGCCGGTTCCGCCGTCGGCCGTCAGGAGGTAGTACCAGTCGCCGACCCGGTAGAGGTTCGGGCCCTCGATCCATCCGTCCCCGGGAGGCAGACCGATAAGGGTGGGCTCGCCGACCAGAGCGCGGGTCACGCGGTCGTAACGGGTCGCTTCCAGGCCTGCCGACCCGCCGTGCCCGGGCCGCCAGTCGTGGACGAGGTTGATCATCCAGCTGTCGGGGCCGTCGTGGAAGAGGGAGGCGTCGAAGCCGCGCGCGTGCAACGGGACGGGCTCGGACCAGGGACCGTGGATCGAGGGGGCGGTGACGAGTTGGTTGGGGGCGTCGGAGAAGCCGCCGGTGTAGCTCGACACGTTGCTGTAGAGGAGGTGGAACAGCCCGTCCGCGTGGCTCAGACTGGGAGCCCATACGCCGCCCGAGTCGGGGCAGCCGGTCAGGTCGAGCGCCGGCGGACCGTCGAGCGCTCCGCCCAGAGGCTCCCAGTGGACCAGGTCCCGGGAGTGGTGCAGCCGGACGCCCGGGCACCATTCGAACGTGGAGGTGGCGAGGTAGTAGTCGTCGCCGACCCTCACGATCGAAGGATCGGGGTGAGAACCGGGCAGCACGGGGTTCCGTACGACCTGCGCGGATCCGTCTCCCACGTGCTTCCCGTCCTTCTGTTCCGTCGCCGTGCTCCGTGTTCCTGATGATCAAGGGGGAACCTAGCGTCGAACACACGCATCGACAACCGTCCGCCGCGCCCGGGCAGAGCCGGTGGGATGCCCGGCCGGGTGTCACCGGCGGCCCCGCCGAGCGATGTTTCGCGCTGCGGGGCACACGGTAAGCAGAGGAGTCGGCCCGGCAGGCGCGCTCCGCCTCCGGCGCCCTCGAACCGCGACGAGAGGGAACCCATGGGCTCCGCACCGATCCTGATCCGTGACGTCCGTGTCTTCGACGGGCTGCACAGCGAAGTCTCCGAACCTCGGTCGGTGCTCGTCGAGGACCGCAGGATCGCCGCGATCGGGGGCGACGCGACGTCGACCGGCTCACTGGTGATCGAGGGCGGCGGACGGGTGCTCATGCCCGGGCTGACCGACGCGCACGTGCACCTCTTCGCCGCCGGGAACACCGAGGTGGGGCTCGCCATGGGCAGCACCGGCTCGGGCTACTACCAGGCGCTGGCCGAGGCCGGCCGGATGCTCATGCGGGGGTTCACCGCCGTGCGGGACATGGGCGGGGACGTCACCGCGCTGCGGCAGGTCCTGGACGCGGGCACCTATCCCGGCCCGCGGATCTACCCCAGTCAGGCGGCGCTCTCGCAGACCTCGGGGCACGGCGACTTCTCCTGCGCGTACGACGACGCCACGACGTTCGGCGGCGCGCCCTCACGGGCCGAAGGGATCGGCTTCATGCGGGTCGCGGACGGCCGCGACCAGGTCCTCGCGGCTGCCCGGGAGCAGCTGAAGCGGGGCGCCACCCAGATCAAGGTGATGGCCGGCGGCGGGGTGACCTCCGCGCACGATCCGCTGGACGTGGTCCAGTACACGGTGGACGAGCTGCGCGCGGCGGTCGAGGCCGCCGCCGACTGGGGTACGTACGTCAGTGCGCACGTCTTCAGCGACGAGGGGATCCGCCGCGCGGTCGCCGCCGGGATCAAATCCATCGAGCACGGTCACCTCGCGTCCGAGGAGACCATCCGGCTGCTGAAGGACGAGGGGGTCTGGCTGAGCACCCAGCCCTTCTTGGAGGGCGACCACTCGTTCTCCTCGCCGGAGTCCACGGCGAAGAACAAGGAGGTGTGCGACGGGGTGGCCCGGACGTATGCGTGGGCGCGGGCCGCCGGGACGCGGATCGCCTTCGGAACGGACCTGCTGCTGGAGCCGTCCAAGGCGGCCCGCCAGAGCGAGATGCTCACCCGGCTGGCCGGTACCTTCGGGTTCTCGCCCGTCGAGGCATTGAAGATGGTCACGTCGGGCAACGCCGCGCTCTTCCGGCTCTGCGGCGAGCGCGACCCGTACAAGGCGGCCCGCTTCGGCGAGATCACGGTCGGCGCATGGGCCGACCTGCTGATCGTGGAGGGTGACCCCACCCGTGATCTGAGCCTGCTCGGCGCACCCGAGGACAACCTGGCCGTCATCGTCAAGGACGGCCGGGTCCACCGGAACCGGCTGGCCTGAGAGCGGGACCCGCGTGCCCCGGGCCCGGGTCAGGCCGCCGGGGTTCCCCGGAGCGCGGAGACGATCGCGGGCCAGGCGTCGGCACCGAGCAGAGCGTCCGCGTGCGGGCTGCCGCCGTGCAGATGTGCCGGGGATGCCGGGAGGACGCTCTCGCCGGGGAACCGGGGGCGGTGGCCGGCGTCGGCACGGCTGATCACCGTGACGCCCGCGCCCGCCGAGCGCCGCCGGGCGGCCAGCCGCTCGGCGGCCCGGAGGGAGGGCCACATCGCGTCGTCGCCGCCGGCCACGAGGACCATGTCGGCGCGGGTGCGTTCGACGGGTATCGCGGCTCCGGGAAACTGCCGTCCGAAGGTGCGGCGGCTGAGTTCGTACCAGCTGGTGAAGGCGACGGGCTCCCCGGCGGGGCTCCCGGACACCCAGGAATCGTCCATGGGGAGGAAGGGCAGCGGCTGTCCCCGCCAGGACCACGAGGAACGGTAGGGACGGTGCAGGCCGTCGAGGCCCGGTCCCACGTTGCACCAGACGGAATCGGTCGGGGAGACCGCGACCACCACGTCCACCCGTGGGTCGCGCACGGCGGTGAGCAGGGCGGCCTCGGCGCCTTTGGAGACCCCGAGTATCCCGATGCGCGGGGCGCCCGTGGACCTCAGCAGTCCGACGGCGTCGGTGAACGTCTCCAGGGGGATCTCGCAGATGCCCGGCGACTGCCCGGGCCCGCCGAACCAGCGCACCGCCAGCGCGGTCAGCCCCTGTCCGGCGAGGAGACGTGCCCGCTCCCGGTCCACCCGCCCGCTCGATCCGGCCAGGACCAGGACGGCCGCATCGCCGCCTCCGACGGGCTCGGTGACGAGTCCCTCCCACGGAGTGTCCAGCGCACGCTCATGGATGTCCACGCCGATCCCCTTCCCACGAGTCCCGCCGCCGACGGGCCCGCGGCGGGGACGGCGGCACGGTTCGGATCGTACGGCGCAGGGGTTTGGCGGCGAGCGCCGGGGAACGGCCGGCTGTCCGCCGGTCGCGGCAGCGCCGGGTAGCCGGTCCGGGTAGCCGGACCGGCCCGCCCGAAATACTCTGCAATGACCGATCCGCACTGGAGCAGCCGATGACTCGCCGGAGGAATCCCGCCCCAGCGAGCGCCGCGGACCTTCTGGGCACCCTGCAGCAGCTGACGGCCCGCGCCCGGCAGGAGGTGGAGCTCCACCAGGCCCGGGTGGAACTTGCCGAGGCGCTCCAGCGCACCTTGCTCCCGGGCGCGTTGCCCTCGGTCCCCGGTCTGCAGACCGCCGCCCGCTATCAGCCGACCCATCACGGGCTCGACATCGGCGGCGACTGGTACGACGGGTTCGCGCTGCCCGACGGGACGCTCGGCTTCGCCATCGGAGACGTACAGGGGCACGACGTCGAAGCGGCTGCCGTCATGGGGCAGATCAGGATCGCGATGCGGGCCATCGCGGGCAGCACCTCGGACCCCGGTGAGGTCATGCGCCGCACCAACGACCTGATGATGTCGGTCACCGCTCCCCTCTTCGCCACCTGCACCTTTCTCCGGGTCGATCCGGACACCCACGAGCTCCACTCCGCCCGGGCCGGCCACGTGGCGAGCGTATGGGCGACCGTCGACGGGCGGTCCGGGATCGCGGAGAGCCCGGGCGGGCTGCCCCTGGGCATCATGAGTGGGGAGGTCTATCCCGTCACCCGGCGCTCGCTCGACGTCCCCGGCGTGGTCGTCCTGCTGACGGACGGACTGGTGGAGGGGCCTTCCCTCGATCTCGACGAGGGGCTCGAAGCGATCCGCGGGCTGGTGAGCGCCCATGTGACCGCCTCCGCCGAGGAGCTCGCCCAGACGGTGCTCGGAGCGGCGGACATGACGGGCCACGAGGACGACGTCGCCTTTCTCGTCCTCCGGCACGGGGGCGACCCGGACGGCTGACGGCACACCGCGCGTGTCACCGCAGGTGTCGTGCGCGGACCGGTGTCTGATGGCATCCGTGATCCGCAGCGAGAAGGCCAGACGCCGGACCGTGGCCGTCGCCCAGCTCCTGGGTGTCGCCGCCGCCTACTACCTGTCCGGCCGCCTGGGGCTGCTCCGACAGGTGGAGGCGTACCAGTCGGTCGTGACGCCCCTGTGGCCCCCCACCGGTGTCGCCCTCACCGCTCTCCTGCAGTTCGGCGTACGGATCTGGCCGGGCATCGCACTCGGGGCCCTGTTCACCACCCTCACCATCAGCGGCTCGTTCTCGCCCCTGGGAATCGGCATCCTGATCGGCAACACGCTCGCGCCCCTGACGGCCTACGCGGCCCTGCGGACGGTGGGCTTCAGGGAGGAGCTGGACCGACTGCGGGACGGGGTCGTTCTGGTGTTCCTGGGTGCCTTTACCGGGATGCTGGTCAGTTCCACCCTGGGGTGCTTCACGCTGGTCCTGAGCGAGAAGCTGCCGGTGGAGCGGTTCTGGCCCGTCTGGGCGTGCTGGTGGGCCGGGGACGTGATGGGCGTTCTGGTGGTGACGCCCATCCTCCTCGTCCTGCGCCGGGCCCGGATGCCCCGCGTCACCGACCGCTGGCTGGAGGCCGTCGGACTGTTCGTCGTCATGATGTGCGCCTCGCTCATCGCGACGACGAGCACGCTCGCCATGCTCTATCTGGTGTTCCCCGTCCTGATCTGGGCGGCGCTCCGTTTCCAACTGCCCGGCAGTGCCCCCTGCGCCCTGCTCGTCTCCGTTCTCGCGGTGATCGCGGCGACGCATCAGGCGGGCCCGTTCAGGGGGCACCACGTGCTGGAGGTGATGCTCAATCTCGCCCTGCTCAACGGCTCGGTGACACTCACCTCGCTGCTTCTGTCGGCTCTCGTCACGGAACAGCTGAACATCCGCCGCGAGATGGAGCACGCCTGCGTGGAACTGGCGGAGCTGGTCGAGGAGCTGACACCCCGCTCGGCCGCCCGCGCCCGGCGACCCTCCTCCTCGGAGCGCGTGGCGATCCGGCCCGAGCTCGGCTGAGGCGGCCGGCCGGACGGTGGTCGGGGAGGCGGGGGGGGCAGTGCGGTGGTCAGTCCCCGGAGCGGGGGAAGAATCGCCGCAGGAAGTCGTTGCGGAAGACTCCCTCGGGGTCGTACCGGCCGGCCAGCTCCTCGAAGCGGGCGTAGTCGGGGTACAGGCCACGCAGGTCACCGTGGCCCATCGGGAAGACCTTGCCCCAGTGGGGCCGTGCGCCGAAGGGGGCCAGCGCCTCTTCGACGGCGTGCAGCACCGGGGTGACGGCCGCCGCGTCCGGCTTCCACGTGAAGTGGAAGGCCACCGAGTCGCGCCCCTGGGCGGGGCTCAGCCAGAGGTCGTCGGCCGCCACCGTCCGGATCTCGGCGATCAGCAGCAGCGGCGCGACGCGGTCCCGGATGCGCTCCAGCGCCTCGAAGGCCGCGGGGGCGTCCTGCCGCGCCACGAAGTACTCCGACTGCAGCTCCTCACCGCTGCTCGGGGTGAATTCGAGGCGGAAGTGGGGCAGCCGCTCGTGCCAGGGGCCGCGTACCCCCTGCTGCGGGGTGCAGTTGCCGGCGGGCATCCCGGGAACCGGGTGGCGGGGCCCGTCCGCGAGCACCGCGCCGCGCCACTCGGCCGGGGCTTCGTACGCGTCCTCACCGTGCACGGCACGCTTCACCCACACCTGGTCGACGGGTCGGTCGCGCCAGCTCGTGAAGAGACTGACGCTGTAGCCCTCGGCCATGATCTCGTCGAACCCGTGCACCGCCCGGTCGCGGGGGAGGTCTTCGTAGACCCATTGCCGGACGTCGAAGGTGGGGACGAGGTCGAGGGTCAGCCGGGTGACGACGCCGAGCGCGCCGAGGGACACCACCGCGCCGGGGAAGTCGGGGTGGTCGCGCTCCAGCGTGGTCAGGGAACCGTCCGCGCGGACGAGTTCGACGGCGCGGACCGCTCCGGCCAGCGAGCGGTTCCCGACGCCGGAACCGTGGGTCCCGGTGGCGCAGGCTCCGGCGACCGAGATGTGCGGGAGCGACCCGAGGTTGTGGAGTGCGAAGCCGCTCTCGTGCAGCGCACCGGTGAGCTCCCCGAACCGCAGTCCGGCGCTCACCGTGGCCGTCCGCGCGGCGGAGTCGATGTCGACCACCCGGGGCAGCCCGGCGACGGAGACCAGGTCGCCCCGCGTGTCGGCGATCTCGTTGAAGGAGTGCCGGGTGCCGAGTGCACGGATCTCGGTGGACGCTCCCACGATGTCGCGCAGCTCTTCCACCGAAGTGGGGGTCAGCAGGCTCCGGGCACCGAAGGTGACGTTCTTGGCCCAGTTCCGCTCGGGCGCGTTCACGCGGTACTCCCCCGTCGCGCGGCCCGTCGGACCATGAGGGCGGTGGTGAGCGGGGCAACCGGCCGGCACGCGGCGGTTCCTCGCTCGGGACACGAGCGCGGAAGAGAATGATCGATCATACGTACGGAGCTTAGTCACCGACTCCGGGCAACGAGGTGCCGGTGGGGTGACGTCCGGCACCTTCCGCGCCTCGTCAGTAGGGAAGCGGCCGGCCGGACGGCGTACGCAGGTCGAGCGGGGGCGGCCCCGAGGGCTGCGGCGGACGACGGACGATCCTGATGCGGCCCATTGCCACCACCTCCTGTTGGTCAACCGGTATGTGCCCAGGTGGGCAGTGTTCACACTTCCGCGCCGGTGCCGGCTTCGCATCCCGGCATGCGACCGGGGATGCGGAGCGGGCGCGGTGCGGCGAACCTTGAGAGGACCCAGGGGGGACGACGACGGAAAGGACACGTCATGTCGGCGATGGACAAGATCAAGAAGATGCTCAAGGGCCACGAGGACCAAGCGGGCAAGGCCGTCGACAAGGCCGGTGACATGGTCGACAAGAAGACCGGCGACAAGTACAAGGGCCAGGTCGACTCGGCTCAGGACAGCCTCAAGCGGCAGTTCGGTGCTCAGGGCGAGCGGGGCGGGGACAATCCGCCGCGCCGGTAGGAGCCGCGGCGGGCCGACTCGGTCCGTCGTCCGCCCGGCTCCGCCCGCGGTGCCGCCGGTCGTACCGCCCCGGCCCTCCCCGTCGAGCGCCGGGCGCCTTCCCGCCGTGGCTCTTCACGTGCCGGAAACGGCGGGGTAGCACGTTCTCCACGTCGCTCCCCTACGCTGGTGCGCAAAGCCAGGGCCGAGGACGTCCACCGGCGCACCACGTCACCGCTGGACGGGAGCCCCGTGTTCCGCACCGCCTTGCCCGCCTTCCTCCTCCCGAACCGTTCGCGCCCGCTGCCTCGCTGGCTCGGGCACGTCATGAACATGCAGCGCGCCCCGGTGCCCTGGGGCGCCGTGCTGCGGGGCGGTCCGGCCGTGCTGCCGCTGCTGCTGTCGGTGCTTGCCGACCGACCGACGCTGGGGGTGCCCGCCGCACTGGGGGCCCTGCTCGCCGGGATCAACGACCGGCCCGGCAGCCGCCGCGGCGCGGTGCTGCGGCTCGGGCTTCCGGCGGTGACCGGTTCCTTCGGGCTGTTCCTCGGCACCTGGCTCGGGGACATCGCCGGCGGCGGGCGTTCCCTGGTCGTCCTGCCGCTCGCGCTGGGCGTGCTCGGACTCGTGGCGGGCGCGCTCAGCTCGACCGGGCCGGTGGCCTCCTCCTGCGGGACCCATGTGCTGGTGACGGCCGTGATCGGTGCCGGGATGCCGCTGCCCGAGCCCGGCTGGGAGCGGGCAGCTCTGTTTCTCGTGGGTGCGGTGTGGCTGCTCGTGCTGAGGCTGGTGCTGCCCTCCCCGGTACGTTCCCGGGCCAAAGGAGACGCTCCGTACGTCCTCGACGGTGAGCGCGAGGCCGTGGCGGCGGTGTACACGGCCGTCGCCGATCTGCTCAGGGCCGCGGGAAGCGACCGCGCGCCCGGCCGTCGCGCGGCTCTGAGCGGCGCGCTCGACCACGCGCAGGACACCCTGTCCGGGCCGAGGCTGCGACGGCGCGCGAGTTCCGCGGCCGAACGCCGGCTGCACGCCCGGTACGCCGCCGCGTTCCCCCTGGCCGAGGCGGCGACCGCGCTGGCCTGGGCCGGGGAACCGCTGCCCGCGCGCATCGCCGAGGGGCCCGACCGGCTGGCGCGGGCCGTTCTCACGGGCACTCCCTGCGGTGCGCTTCCCGCGCCGGTCCGGTCCGGATCGGGGCTGCGGGCTCTCGACGAGGCGTTGCTGCGTGCCGCCGCCGATTTCGACAACCGGGAGGGGCGCCTGGTGCGGAACGGCGAAGCGTCCGGCCGTACGTCCCTCCTGCGGCGCGCCTTCGGCCCCGCCGGGCGGGCGTACGGCATCCGGGTCGCCCTGTGCTGCGGGACGAGCACCGCCCTCGCCCAGGTGCTCCGTCACGACCACTGGTACTGGCTGCCGGCGACCGCGGTGTTCCTGGTCAAGCCCGATCTCGGGCCGCTGGCGTCACGGGTTCTGTGCCGGGCGGTCGGGACTGTGGCCGGAGCCGCTCTCTTCGCCGCTCTGCTGGCACCGTTCGCCGGGCCGGCGGTCGCGGTGGGAGCGGTGGCGGTGTGCGGCGCGCTCCTCCCCGTGGCCAGTCGGCACTTCGCGGCCCAGACCGCCGTCGTCACCGTGCTCGTGCTCTCGCTGGTGCTGCTGACGGGTGAGCCCTCAGCCGGTGCCGGGCGGGTCGTGGAGTCGTTGCTGGCGTGTGCGCTGGTGCTGGTGATCGGCCATGTGCGGATGCCGGGTCAGCGGGTGCACTCGGTGCGCTCGGCCCTGGACACGTCGGCCTCGGCCGCGCACCGGTACCTGCGTCATGTGCTGGACCATCCCGAGGACGGGGAGCGGCGTGGCGACCTGCGCCGGGACGCCTACCGGTCACTCGCGGTGGCTCGGAACGCGATCGATCTGTCGGCTGCCGAACTGCCACCGGTGGCCCGGCGTACGGCAGGGTCCGCCGAGGTCGCCCAGGCGCTGGAGATGCTGATCGACACGACCACGGCCTGCGCCGTGCACCTCGACGGGCGTACGGCCGGGCTGTCCCGCCCGTACGCCGACCGGCTGACCGCCCGGCTGTCCGCTCTCGACGCCGCGCGGGCGGGTGTGTTCCGGCCGCGGGGGCACGAGGCGAAGGTGTCGGTGACGGCGGGGTGAAGACCCCGCCCAGCCACATCCACGGCGAGGGGCGCAGCAGGGACGACTCCAGCACGGAGGCGCCCAGCACGCCGAGGGTCAC
>NZ_JBHWZJ010000199.1:0-13236 GCF_042728415.1 Streptomyces sp. NPDC060198
CCGCCTCCGTCCGGCGGGCAGGGGCCGGACCCGTACGGCTTCCACAACAACCGCTGACGCCGAAAGGGCAGTTGAGTGACGGCACCCGCCCGGCGAAAAGCGATGGCCGATCCGGCCCGGATGGGCGATCATGCCGCTCATGAGCGAGCAGCCCGAACGATGGACCCAGGCCACCGTCTACCCCGACATGTGGGCCGATCCGGGTGACGACCCTCGGGACAACGGAGAAACGAGCCCCGAAGGCGAGCTGCCCACTCTTCAGGACTACCTGAAGGACTTACCGCCTGACCCTTCTGATGAAGTGCGAAGGACTCGGTCCCGAGCAGCTGGCCCGCCGCAGCGTCCCGCCGTCCACGATGTCCCTGCTCGGCCTGGTACGGCACCTCGCCGAGGTGGAGCGGGACTGGCGCAACTGGATCAGCGACGGCGACCCGCTGCCGAAGCTGTACGGGGCGCGCGACGGCGACTTCGAAGGAGCCGTCGCCGAACAGGCGGTGGTGGACGGCGCGTACGCGGACCTCGCCCGCGAACAGGCCGCCACCGACACCGTGTTGGACGCCCACCCCGACCTCGGGGAGCGCCTCGGCGAGGACGGCATCGCGGTCCGGGAACTGCTGGTCCACCGGATCGAGGAGTACGCCCGCCACTGCGGCCACGCCGACCTGCTGCGCGAGTGCGTCGACGGACGGGTGGGCCAGTGATCCCGGGCGGTGCCTGACCCGCCGACGGCCACGTCGCCGGACGCGCCTCGGAGCCGTACGACGCCTTCCGGCTCAGCGGTCCACGGCCGACAGCCGGTCCAGGCCCGTCTCCCGGAGCACCCGCCCGACCGTGTCCGCGAGGGCGCTCGAAGCGCCGATCACGGTCTCCTCGCCTCCGGGCAGCAGGTCGAGAGGGCGGTACCAGGAGCGCAGGTCGTCCGCCCCGACCACCTCGGCGATCGGCTTGGTGGCGTGCCGCAGCAGCGTCTCCTCGAACGGCACGTCAAGGTAGTACCCGTGCGTCGGACCGCGGTGGTCCGCGCGCAGCCGGGCCAGCATGTCGCCGTAGTGATTCGCGTACAGGATGCCTTCGAGGACGACGTGGAACCCGGCGTCGAGGGCGTACCGGGCGACGGTGCCGATCAGGCCGATGTTCGCGGCCCCGGGCCGGTCGCGCTCCCGCAGCACGGTCCGCCGCAGGTTGTCCTGGCCCACCAGGGCCACCCCACGGCCGAACCGCTCCCGTACCCCGGCCGCGACGGCCGACTTCCCGGAGGCGGAGTTGCCGCGCAGCACGACGAGACGGGTCTGGGCGGTACCGGTGCGCATCCGTCGGACTCTACGCGCGAGGGCCCCCGGACACACGGTGGTACACGGCGTCCCGCACGCCGTGGCCCACGCCGGTGCGCCCGAGCCGGGCCCCGTCGGTGTCCTCGTTGTCGTGAGCCGCGGTGGGCCAGATCGCAGACCTGGGCTGACCTGCTTGCTGTCGGGTCACGGTGAGGACGACACCGGGCCCGCTCCGTAAGCGGTGATCACGAGCTGGACACGGTCGCGGGCGTCGAGTTCGGTCAGCAGCCGCGCCACACGGGTCTTGGCGGTGGCGTGACCGGTGGACAGCTCGGCCGCGAGCCTGGCTGTCACCCGGAAGGCGTGCGGCGGGGGCTGAGGGGAGGACGGGACCGAGGCCGCGGGTGGCGCGGCGGACGCGTGTACGCGGGTCAGCCCGAGGTGTGCCCGGCCGGCGAGGGGGCGGTACGGGGGCGCAGGACCATGAGCGAGTCCTCCGGCGCCGCCACCATGGCGAAGGCGAACCGGTCGAGTTCCAGGCAGAGGGCGACATCATCGGGGTGGGCCCCCTGGCGCACCCCCTCGGCCAGTTCGGAGGCGGCCCGTGACCCGGCCGCCCGGCGGAGGTATCCGGCGGCATCCGTCCCGGCGCCGGCGGCGCGCCGCGCGATGTACTGCGCGCACGCCAGATCCTCCTCGGCCTTCCCGTCCTCGCCGGTGACCACGAACGTCACGCTGTCGCTCCCGCCGGCCCTCAGGACCTCGGCCGTCGCCTCCGCCACGACGAAGCTCGCGCACAGCACCAGCGGCGCGTCCTTCACCGCGAGGGCGCCGACCGTGCCCGCCGTGGTCTTCTGCACCACGGTCCGCCCTCGGAGGTCCACGGAGCGCAGCAGAGCGGGCGAGTTGACGGCGTCGAACCCGGGCGCGGGAGGGCCGTCCTTCAGCGTCACCCACTCCGGGTTCCGTGCCTTGAGGGCCAGTGACTCGTCCAGCGACCCGGAGAGCACGATCTTCTCCGCCCCCTGGGCGAAGGCCCAGGCAGCCACCGTGAAGGCGCGCATCACGTCGACCACGACGGCCACCGAAGGGGTCCGGGTCAGATCATCCGTACCGAGGAAAGAGGCGTCCATGCCGGTCATGATCGCGGATGCCGGGGCGAGGGCACCCCGCAAGTGGCCCGGATCACACGCCGGCGGTGCGGAGCGTCCGCCCGCCGACCGGCCGGGGACGGACGCTCGACGGGAATCCGCACAGTCGTTCCGGCGTTGTCCCCCACGGTGCGGAGGGCTCTCCGCGCGCGTCACCGAGCCCGTCACGGGAAGAGCTCCCGTCACGGGAAGAGCTGGAGAGAAGAACGACATGCGCGTCGAGATCTGGTCGGACATCGCTTGCCCCTGGTGCTACATCGGGAAGGCCCGCTTCGAGAAGGGGCTGGCGGGCTTCGCCCACCGTGACCAGGTCGAGGTGGTGCACCGCTCCTTCGAGCTGGACCCCGGACGCGCCAAGGACGACATCGCGCTGGTCGTCGACATGCTCGCGCAGAAGTACGGCCGCTCCCGCGAGGAGGTCGTCGCGATGGAGGGCACCGTCGCCGCGAACGCGCAGGCCGAGGGCCTCGGGTACCGCAGCGAGGGCCGCGACCACGGCAGCACCTTCGACATCCACCGGCTGCTTCACCTCGCCAAGGCTCGCGGGCTCCAGGACGAGCTGCTGAGCCTCGCCTACCGGGCCAACTTCGCCGAGGAGCGCTCCGTCTACGACGACGCGGTGCTGGTCGACCTCGCCGTCGGGGCCGGCCTCGACGAGGCCGAGGCCCGCGCGGTGCTCGCGGACCCGACCGCGTACGCCGACGAGGTACGCGCCGACGAACGAGAGGCGTCCGAACTCGGCGCCAACGCCGTGCCGTTCTTCGTCCTCGACCGGCGCTACGGCATCTCCGGCGGCCAGCCCTCCGAGGTCTTCGCGCAGGCGCTGGAGCAGGCGTGGAAGGACCGCGAGGTGACCGCCCTCACCCCGCTCGGCGACGACGCGGCCGCCTGCGACGCCGACGGTGCCTGCGAGGTCCCGCAGCCGGGCGGGGCGACCGCCTGACACGCTTGTCGCTCCGAGGTGGGGCCCGGCGAGCCCCGGGCTCCACCTCGGTGCCGCTGTTCCCACGCGTCCGCGAACGCGCGGAGGGCATCGGCCGGCTCCCGCCGAGTGGGAAGTCCGTCCACCATCTGCTCCGGCTCGTCGATGCGGGCTGTCGGATCCTCCGGGCTCGGTGGAGTCGTCGGCCCTCCCGAGGGAGCCGGGGACTGAGACGGTTTTGAGCCCCCGTCCGACCCCTCGGCGCCCCCGTCTCCGAACCGTCCGGGCCCCCGAGCCGTTCTGCGGCCCGTTGACGCGTGGTGGGAACCGGCTCAGGCTGGGCGCATGGAGACCACCCCGCTGAGCCCGACGACCGAGCCGGGCGAGCCCACCCCGCTGAGCCGCGCCGCCGCGGACGAGTTCGCTCCCAGCACCACCTACCTCAACACCGCCTTCGCGGGCCTGCTGCCCCGCCGTACCGTCGCCGCCGTCACCGACCTGGCCCGGGCCAACGCCGAGGGCGGGCCCGTCGGCGCAGGGGACTTCGAGGTGGTGGACGCCGCACGCGCCCGGTTCGCCCGGCTGGCCGGAGTCGGAGCCGACCGGGTCGCGGTCGGAAGCTCCGTCGCCGTGCACGTCGGGCTGATCGCCGCCTCGCTGCCCACGTACGCCGAAGTGCTCTGCCCCGAGGGGGAGTTCAGCTCGGTGGTCGCCCCGTTCGCGCACCGGAGGGACCTGCGGGTGTCGTACGCCCCGCTCGCGGACCTGGCCGAGGCGGTGCGGCCCACCACGGCGCTGGTCGCCCTCTCCGCCGTGCAGTCCTCGGACGGGCGGGTCGCCGATCTCGCCGCCGTCCGGGCGGCGGCCACCGCGCACGGGGCCCGGGTGCTGCTCGACACGACGCAGTCGGCCGGCTGGCTGGCGCTCGATGCCGGGGGCTTCGACTACACGGTGACCGGCGGATTCAAGTTCCTGCTCTGCCCGCGCGGTGCCTCCTTCCTCACGGTGACCGAGGAAGCGCAGGAGTCGCTGAGGCCGATCCACGTGGGGTGGGTCGCGGCCGAGGACACGGAGAGCAGCACCTACGGCCCGATCGACCGACTCGCCCTCTCCGCACGGCGGTTCGACTCGGCACCGGCCTTCCTCTCCTACTACGGGGCGGAACGCTCCCTCGCCCTGCTCGCGGAGATCGGCACCGACGCCCTGTACGCGCACGCCACCGGTCTCGCCGCCCGCTTCCGCGAGGGGCTGGCGCGCCTCGGGCACGCCACGGTGCCGGGGGAGTCCGCGATCGTCGCCGCTCCCGGACTCGGCAAGCGGCAGGCGGAGTTGAGCGCGGCCGGCATCAGCGTGTCCGACCGTGCGGGCAATCTGCGGGCCGCCTTCCACCTCTACAACACGGAGGCGGACGTGGACCGGGCGCTCGACGTGCTCGGCTGAGACCCACGACGAGGGTGCGCGGCAGGGGCCTACGCCGAGTCCCGCCGCACCAGTTCGGTGGGGAGGATCACCGCCGCCGGGTCCTCGCCGCCGATCTGGGCCAGCAGCACCCGTACCATCTCGGCGCTGATGCGGTCCCACGGCTGCCGGATGGTGGTCAGCGCGGGGCGGGAGTCCAGCGCGGCCGGGGAGTCGTCGAAGCCGCCGACCGCGATGTCCTCGGGCACCCGCCGCCCGGCCCGTTCCAGCGAGGTCAGCACGCCCTGCGCCATCAGGTCGGAGGCGACGAAGACCGCGTCGAGGTCAGGGGCGCGCTCCAGCAGCAGCGTCGCCGCCGCCTCGCCGCCGGCCCGGCTGTAGTCGCCCGGGACGATCAGGTCCTCGTCCACCGGCAGCCCGCACTCGGCGAGCATCTCGCGGTATCCGGCGAGCCGCTCCACGCCGCCCGGGGTGTCCAGGGGGCCGCTGACCGTACCGATCCGGCGGCGCCCCGACTCGTAGAGGTACCGCACCATGTCCCGGGCGCCGTCCCGGTCGTCGGCCGCCACGTAGCTGACCTTCGAGCCCTGCCCGAGGGGCTTGCCGCAGGTCACCACCGGCACGCCGGCCTCGTGGAGCTGGGCGACCACCGGGTCGCCCGAGTGGCTGGAGACCAGCAGGACGCCGTCCACGTGGCCCGCGATGTAGCGCATGTTCCGGCGCCGTTCGGCCTCCGTACCCGCGATCATCAGCAGCAGCGGAACGTCGTGCGCGGCCAGCGCGCTCGTGCAGCCCCGCAGCAGGACATTGAAGTTGGGGTCCTCGAAGAAGCGTTCCTGGGGTTCCGTCAGCAGGAACGCCACCGAGTCCGAGCGGCCGGTGATCAGCGACCGGGCGTGCCGGTTGACGGTGTAACCGGTCTTGCGGATGGCCGAGTTGACCGCTTCGAGGGCGGACGGGCTGACGTTGTGGCCGCCGTTCAGCACCCGGGAGACGGTCCCGCGCGACACCCCCGCCTCGCGGGCCACGTCGTGGATCGTCGGCGGCCGGCGGCGTCCCCTTCCGGGCTGCCCGGAAAGCGGGGGAGGTTCAGTGCGGCTCATGGTGCGTGTTCTTTCGTTTTCGGGGCCCCCGGGCGAAGGGGCGGGTCCGGTGGCCCCGGGGGGCATGGTCAGGACTTTACGGCGCCGGAGAGGAGGTCGAGACTCCAGAACCGCTGGACGACCAGGAAGAGCGCGATCAGCGGGATGATCGCCAGCAGCGCACCGGTGATCACCAGCGTATAGAGGGCCGGAGTGTTCGCGCCCTGCTGGAGCAGCGTGAAGAGCCCGAGGGTGACCGGGAACTTCTCGTCGTCGCTGAGCATGATGTACGGGAGCAGGAAGTTGTTCCAGATCGCGACGAACTGGAACAGGAAGACCGTCACCAGGCCCGGCAGCATCATCGGCAGCGCGATCGTGCGGAAGATCCGCCATTCGCCACCGCCGTCCATCCGTCCCGCCTCGATCACGTCCGGCGGCACGGCGGCCGTCGCGTAGATCCGGGCGAGGTAGACGCCGTACGGGGAGAGGATCACGGGCAGCAGCACCGAGAGGTACGAGTCCGTGAGGTCGGCCTTCGCCAGCAGCAGGTACTGCGGGACCGCCAGGATCACCGGCGGCATCAGCACCCCCGCCAGCAGGATGTTGAAGATCGCCTCCCGGCCCCGGAAGCGGTACACCGCCAGGGCGTACCCGGAGACGGCCGACACCGACGTCGAGAGCAGGGAGCCCACCCCGGCGTACAGGGCCGAGTTGCCCATCCACTTCCAGTAGACGCCGTCGCGGTACGAAGAGAGGTCGGCGACGTTGTCAGTGAACCCGGAACCGGGCAGGAAGGTGAAGGTGGAGAAGAGCTCGCTGCCGGACTTGGTCGACGCCACGACCACCCAGAGCACCGGCAGCAGGCAGTAGACGGCGCCCAGCAGCAGTGCCGCGGTGGGAATCGCGGCGAAGCGCCGCTGGGCACGGCCGGCCCGGGAGGCCCGGGCCGCCGGGGCGGAGGCCGGAAGGGTCTGCGTGCTCATCGTGCATCACCCTGCTTGCTACGGGAGTTGGCCATCCTGAGAAAGCCGAAGGACAGGGCGAGGGTGGCGACGGCGATGATGACCGCCTGGGCCGCCGCCGCGTAGATGTCGTTGTTGACGAAGGCGTCCTGGTAGACCTTCATCAGCGGACTCCATGTGGTGGAAAGGGAGTTGGTGAGCGGCTTGAGCGTGGTGGGCTCGCTGAACACCTGGAGCGTGGCGATGATGGAGAAGAAGAACGTCAGCACCAGCGACGGCGCCACCATCGGGATCTTGATCCGCAGGGCGGTCTGCCACTGCGAGCAGCCGTCCAGCCGGGCCGCCTCGAAGACCTCGGCGGGAATCGCCCGGAGCGAGGTGTAGATGACGATCATGTTGAAGCCGGTGCCGCCCCAGACCGCGATGTTGGCGAGGGCGCCGTAGAGCGGCCCGCCGTCCATCAGGTCCGGCTGCGGCAGCCCGAGCCGGTCCAGCACCCAGAAGAACGGGCTGACGTCGGGCAGGTAGAGGAACCCCCACATCAGGGCGGCCACCACACCCGGGATGGCGTACGGCAGGAAGATCGCCAGCCGGGTGAAGCCGCGCAGCCGGACCCGCTCGGTGTCCAGCAGCAGTGCGAACAGCAGCGCGAGGCCGAGCATCACGGGCACCACGATCAGGCCGTAGCCCAGGATGCGCAGCGCGCCGTGCAGCAGCTCGGAGTCGGAGAGGGCGTCGGTGTAGTTGGCGAGGCCGGCCCACACCTCGTCGCGGGCGCCCTTGCCGAGCCCGAGACCCTTGACCTCGGTCCGGCGGAAGCTGAGGTAGAGCGCGTAGCCGATGGGCAGGGCGAAGAAGAGCAGGAAGAGCAGGGTGGCGGGGGCCAGGAAGCCGTACGGGGCGCTCTTGACCCTGTACGACCCCCTGCGGCGTGCGCGTGTCACTCGGAGACTCCGAAGCCCTGCTTCTTCAGGTCGGCGACCGTGGCGTCCTGCATCGCGGTCAGCGCCGCGCCGAAGTCCGACTTGTCCTTGGCCGCCTTGGCGAACTCGTCCTTGAAGGCGGTGTACGCGACGTTGACGTTGGGGCCCCAGGCGGCGGGCGCGGTGCCCTTCGCGATCTCGGCGGCCTTGGTGTAGAAGTCGGGCTGGTTGGAGAAGTACGCCGGCGCCTCGGTGAGCGCGCCCCCGGTCTGCGCGGCGGTCGCGGCGGGGTAGATGCCGGACTCCTTCACCAGCGCGGCGAGCGCGGTGGGGTCGGTGTTGAGCCACTTGGCGAACTTCGCCGCCGCGCCCTTGTTCTTCGAGTCGTTGGTGACGGCGGTGGAGGATCCGCCCCAGCTGCCGGTGACGTTCTGGCCCGCCGTCCACTGGGGGAGCGGTGCCATGGCCCACTTGCCCGCCGTGTCGGGGGCCGCCGTGGTCAGGGTGCCCGGGGCCCAGACCGCGCTGACCCACGCGATCTGCTTGCCGGTGTCGAGCGCCTTGTTCCACGCGGGGGTGTACATCGGCTGGTTGTCGATGGCCCCCTCCTTCACCAGGCCGCCCCAGAAGTCGGCGACCTTCCTTGTGGCCGGGTCGTCGATGGCGACCTTCCACTTGTCGTCGCCGGTGGTCCACCACTGGGCGCCCGCCTGCTGGGCGAGGCCCGCGAAGAGTCCGGAGTCGTTCGAGGAGAACGTCGTCAGGTCGGTGCCGGGCGACTTCTTCTTCAGCGCGCGGGCCGTCTCGGCGAACTCGTCCCAGGTGGTCGGGACGGTCAGGCCGTACTTCTTGAACAGGTCCTCGCGGTAGTAGAACATCAGCGGGCCGGAGTCCTGCGGCAGCGCGTACAGGGCGTCCGTCCCCAGCGTCGCCTGCTGCCATATCCCGTCCGCGAAAGCGCTCTTGGCGTCGCCCGCCTCCTTCGAGATGTCCGCGAGGACGTCGTTGGAGACCAGCGTGGGCAGTGCCTGGTACTCCGCCTGCACCAGGTCGGGGGCCTTGTGCGCCTTGGCCGCGGTGATGATCTTGGTGACCAGGTCGTCGCCCGACGCCTGCTTCTTCACCGTGACCGTGATGCCCTCCTTCTTGCCCTCGCCCTTGTTCCAGATGTCCGCGACCTTGTCGAGGCCGGGAGCCCAGGACCAGTAGGTGAGCTGGGCGGGACCGGCGGCGGCCGGCGCGTCACCCTTCCCGTCGTCCGACGAGCCGCAGCCGGTGAGGAGGGCGGAGGCGGCGAGGACGACGGCCGTGGACAACGCGACGTTGCGGTGCTTCATGGTTTTCCCCTGACGAGAACCGAGGGTGCAGCGCGGGAACTGCGCTGTGAGCGTTCACAGTAGAGAAACGGAACCGACACTTGTCAATGGTTGTAACTGTGCGGTTATCTTGGCTCCACACCGCAGACCGGTTGTGTGCACGTTCCCAGAGTCGTGCACGGAAGGGTCCCAAGGGGCGTCGTCGCAGGGCGGCGGTGCCCAGGGTGCGTGTCGAAAGTGGCGTCGTCCGCCCGCCGGACGGTCGGGACTTTCGAACCACGCCCTGGAGGACCGTCCGGTCGAGGTGTATCCGTACCGCCCGGTGGCGGGCCGTCGCCGTGCCCCGGCGACGGGCGACCGTCGTCACCGCCGAGAAAGCCAGGAGACCCCCATGTCCCACACCGCTCCCCGAGGTCTGGACCGGCTCGCCTTCGGCGGCGACTACAACCCGGAGCAGTGGCCCGAGGAGATCTGGCCCGAGGACGTGCGGCTCATGCGCGAGGCCGGCGTGACCATGGTCAGCGTCGGGATCTTCTCCTGGGCGCTGCTCGAACCCGAGCCGGGCGTCTACGACTTCGGCTGGCTCGACCGTGTGATCGACCTGCTCCACGAGGGCGGCGTCCGCGTCGACCTCGGCACTCCGACCGTCGTCCCGCCCGCCTGGTTCTACCGCGCCCACCCCGAGGCGCTCCCGGTGAACCGCGACGGGGTCAGGTACGCCTTCGGCTCACGCGGCGCCATCTGCCACAGCAACCCCGACTACCGCGCCGCCGCCGCCCGTATCACCGAGGAGGTCGGCCGCCGCTACGCCGGTCACCCCGCCCTCGCCCTCTGGCACGTCCACAACGAGTACGGCGTCCCCGTCTCCGCCTGCTACTGCGACAACTGCGCCGCCCACTTCAGGCGTTGGCTCACCGCCCGCCACGGATCGGTCGACGCCGTCAACAAGGCCTGGGGCACCGCCTTCTGGGGGCAGCGCTATCGCACCCTCGACGAGATCGACCCGCCGCGCACCACCCCCACCGTCGGCAACCCCTCCCAGCAGCTGGACTACCGCCGCTTCGCCGACGCCACCCTGCGGGAGAACTTCACCGCCGAGCGCGACATCCTGCACCGGCTCGCCCCGGGCATCCCCGTCACCACCAACTTCATGACCGCGCTCAGCCAGTGCGACTCCATCGACTACTGGGCCTGGGGCCGCGAGGTGGACCTCGTCACCAACGACCACTACCTGATCACCGACGGCCGCCGCACCCACGTCAACCTCGCCATGGCCGCCGACCTCACCCGCTCCGTCGCGGGCGGCGCCCCCTGGCTCCTCCTCGAACACTCCACCAGCGGCGTCAACTGGCAGCCCCGCAACCCCGCGAAGCGCCCCGGCGAGATGGCCCGCAACAGCCTCGCGCACGTGGCCCGCGGCTCGGACGGCGCGATGTTCTTCCAGTGGCGGCAGTCCCGCGGCGGTGCCGAGAAGTTCCACTCCGCGATGCTGCCGCACGGCGGCACCGACACCCGGATCTGGCGCGAGGTCAGCCGCCTCGGCGCCGACCTCGGCCTCCTCGACGAAGTCCGGGGCACCCGCACGGTCGCCGACGCCGCGATGGTCTGGGACTGGCAGTCCTGGTGGGCCCAGTCCCTGGAGTGGCGCCCGAGCCAGGCCCACGACGCCCGCGAGCGCGCCGACGCGTACTACCTCTCGCTCTACGACCGCCACCTCACCGTGGACTTCGCCCACCCCGAGGCCGACCTCTCGGCCTACCCGCTGGTCGTCGTACCCGCCCTCTACCTCGCCACCGAGCAGGCGGGCGAGAACCTGCGCCGCTACGTCGAAGGCGGCGGCACCCTCGTCGTCTCGTACTTCTCCGGCATCGTGGACGCCGACGACAACGTCCACCCCGGCGCCTACCCCGGGGTGCTGCGGGACGTCCTCGGGCTGACCGTCGAGGAGTTCTCCCCGCTCGGCGAGGGCGACACCGTCCGCCTCGTCACCCCGGAGGGTGCTCCCGAGGGCCCCGCGCTCACCGGCGACCTCTGGTCGGACGTGGTCATTCCGTGCGGCGCCGAGACCGCCTGGTCCTACACCGACGGGGTCGCCGCCGGACGCCCCGCCGTCACCCGCAACCGCCTCGGCGACGGCACCGCCTGGTACGTCTCCACCCGGCTCTCCGGACCCGACCTGGACGTCGTGCTCGACCGCGCCTGCGCGGACGCCGGCATCGCCCCGCGCGCCTCGCTCGCGCACGACGTGGAGGTCGTCCGCCGCGCCGGGGAGGCGGGCAGCTACCTCTTCGTCATCAACCACACCCAGGGCGACACCAAGGTTCCGCTGGTGACCCCCGGCACCGAACTCCTCACCGGCGAGCCCGCCGCCGGACACCTCGCCGTCCCGGCGGGCGCGGTCCGCGTCGTACGGCTCGACGCCTGAGGAAGCACCACCCGCACCACCCGTCTCACCAGCGCCAGGAACCACCACAGGCGCCACCACCAGGCACCACCCGCACCATCCCCGTATCCCGCGCAACGGTCGAAGGGACATCGACGATGTACGGAAAGACGCTGCTCGCAAGAGCGCTGTACGGCACGAGAGCGCTACCGGGAACGGTCCGCCGCACTCCGCGCGGCGGACGCAGGGCCGCCGCCGCGCTGACCGCCCTCGGCGGGCTGATGCTCGCCGGGCTCCCCGCCCAGGCGGCCCACGCGGCGGCCACCGTCACCAACGCCGGCTTCGAATCGGGCGCCACCGGCTGGACCACCTACTCCGCCGGCGGCCAGAGTGCCGCCTCCTTCACGGAGGCAGGCGGCCACGCGGGCTCCACCCGGCTCAGCCACTGGTCGGCCTCCGCCTACAAGGTGGAGACGTACCAGTACCTCTCCGGGCTGACCAACGGCACGTACACCCTCAGTGCCTGGGTCCGCTCCGGCGGCGGCCAGAACTCCGCGTACATCGCCCTGCGCAACTGCGGCTCCGCCGAACAGCGCACCGACCTGCCGCCCACCGCCAACGGCGCCTGGATACGCCTGGTCACCTCCGTCAAGGTCACCGGCGGCGCCTGCACGATCAGCCTCAACTCCGACGCGCACGCCGGGGAATGGGCCAACTTCGACGACATCTCCTTCACCTCCGGAACCACCGGCCTCAGCGTCAAGGGCGGCGACCTCTCCACCCTCCCGAAGAACGAGGCCCACGGCGCCGTCTACCGCAACGCGAGCGGCACCGCGGGTGACGCCCTGGCCCTGCTCAACTCCGCCGGCATGAACTACGTACGTCTCAAGGTGTGGGTGAACCCGGCCGACGGCTACAACGACAAGGCCCACGTCCTCGCCATGGCCAAGCGCGCCAAGGCCCTCGGCACGAAGATCCTCGTCGACTTCCACTACTCCGACGCCTGGGCCGACCCCGGCAAGCAGAACAAGCCCGCCGCCTGGGCCGGTCACAGCTACACCCAGCTGAAGACCGACGTGTACAACCACACCTACGACGTGCTCAACGCCCTCAAGGCCCAGGGCACCACCGCCGACATGGTCCAGATCGGCAACGAGATCAACGCCGGAATGCTCTGGCCCGAGGGCTCCACGGACAACTGGTCCCAGCTGGCCGGACTCCTCACCTCCGGCGCCAACGCCGCCAAGGCCGTCTCCTCCTCCACGAAGGTGGCCCTGCACCTCGCCAAGGGCGGCGACAACGCGGGCACCCGCTGGTGGTTCGACAACGCCGTCGCCTACGGCGTGCCGTTCGACGTCATCGCCCTCTCCTACTACGGCTACTGGCACGGCCCCCTCTCGGACCTCCAGACCAACCTCGACGACGCCGCCTCCCGCTACGGCAAGCCGGTCCTGGTCGCCGAGACCGCCTACGCGGACACCCTCGCCAACGACGACGGCCTGGAGAACAACATCGCCACCTCCGACCAGCTCGTCGCCGGCTACCCCGCCACCTCCGCGGGCCAGGCCGCCAACTTCCGCGACGTGCTGAACGTCGTCGAAGCGGTCCCGAACGGCCGCGGCCTCGGCGCCGTCTACTGGGAACCCACCTGGACCGCCGTCACCGGCAGCGGCTGGGACCCGGCCGACGCGTCCTCGGGCAACGCCTGGGAGAACCAGGCGCTCTTCGACTACAACGACAGGCTGCTCCCCGCGGCGAGCTGGTTCTCGCACCGGTAAGGGCTGTCCCGCACCCAGGCGGAGCTCAC
>NZ_JBHWZJ010000200.1:0-10893 GCF_042728415.1 Streptomyces sp. NPDC060198
GCCGCACTCCCCCCGCCCCCCTCCCGGCACCCCCCACCGGAGGCGGGGCCTTGGGGGTGCCCCCCCCCTCCCGGTCCGGAGTAAGGGTCAGGTGCGGGCGCCGTCCACGCGCCCCAGCAGCCCGGGCAGATCCGTCAGCAGCGGGGAGGGCCCGCACGCGGCGGCCGTGATCAGTTCTTCCAGCGCCTCCAGGTGCGCCCGGATCGCCGCCGGCGGAAGGTACGCGGTGTCGGCGGTCAGCATGACGGCGAGCGTGCCCTGTTCCTCGGTCACATGGACGCAGTAGCGGCAGCCCAGCCATTCTTGGGTGGCGGGGAAGGAGAACCGCGTACGCCTCCGGGCCTTGCTCAGCTCGTCGGCTCCCGGCGGGGGGCCGTCCGCCGGCGGGCGCGTGAAGAACCGCTGGTCGTTGTAACAGCAGTACGGATGCACGGGCGTCCCGCGTTCCCTGCCGATCCGCTCACGGAGCGCCTCCCACGCGACGGGGTCGTACGCGGCGGCCCGGTACCCGGCCATCGCCGCACGCCACGCCACCGGCAGCAGGTCCGTGAACCGTACGGCTCCGGTGGTGTCGAGGAGGAACGGAGCGTCCTGGGACAGCATCGCCACCAGATCCCGGTGGTCCGCCGCAGCGCGGTTGCCGACGATGGGCATCATCGCGGCCGTGCCGTGCCCGCCGTCGGCCGCGACGAGAGCCGCCAGGCCGGTCATCAGTACCGTCGACCCACTGACGCGGTGTGCGGCGGCCAGCGCGTCGGTGGCCGTGGCGAGGGCTTCCGACACCAGCCGGCCGCTCCAGAACCGGGGGGTCCGGGGGGCTGCGGCCTGCTGGGGAAACATCGTCGGAGGGATGCTGCGGTAGAAGGACTCCCAGTGGGCCAGCGCACGCTCGCTGCGGCGCACCCCCGCCGGTCCGTGCTGTTCCACGGCGAGGTCCATCGGGGTGGCGCGCGGCTTCCGGCCGGCGGAGCCGCGTACGACCAGCAGCCGCAGGTCGCGCACCACCTGCTCGGCGGCATGTCCGTCGCAGGCGAGATGACACAGCACCAGCACCGCGTGCGTCACCGTGCCCCCGCTGCGCACCGCGCCGACCCGCAGCGGCCACTCCCGTTCGTAGTCGAACCGGGTGGCGCTCAGCCGGTCGAGCAGATGCTGCGCGGCCGCGTCCGCGTGCTCCGGCCGTGGTTCGTCGACCACGGTCAGCGCCAGCCGGCCCGAGTCCGAGAGCGACTGTTCCGGCGTCCGGTCCGTCCCGCGCAGCCTGGTCCGCAGGGCCTCGTGACGTTCCATCAACGCGGCTACTGCGGCGGCCAGTTGCTCCAGGTCGGTCGACCGGCCGCGCTCCCCCAGGGGGAGGAGCCGACCGATGTTGAAGTAGATGTCGTTCGGGGCGGTCCGCAGGATCGCGTTCCAGATCGCCTGCTGCCCCCAGGTCAGCGGCGCCGTCCCCGAACGCTCCCCGGCGAAGGGGACCTCGACCACATCGGCCGCGAGGTCCGCCGCGGGGACCTCCGGCTCACTCACGGGGCGCTCCGGCGTCCGCGGCGTCGACCCGGGCGGCCAGGGTGTCCACGGTTTCCCGGTAGAACGACGGGTCGGCGAGGTCGACCTCGACGCCGAACTCCTCCTCCAGGGCGTCGGCCAGCCTCAGCAGGCCCAGCGAGGTGACTCCCACCTCGGTCAGGGTCGCCCGGGACGTGAGGAGTTCGGCCGTGCCGATCTGCCCGTCCATGGCCTCGCGGATCAGCACGGCGAGCCGGGCGCGCGTCCCGGTGGCGGGGGCGGCGGCGCTCACCGCTGTTCCTGCTCTGCCAGCCGGCGGCGCAGGCTCAGCGGCCTGATGTCGGGCCAGACCTCGTCGACGTGGACGACGCACTCGTCCTCCGTGCCGCTGAATCCGTCCGGCTGCCAGCCCTGCGGCGGGAGCGAATCGGCCGGCCACAGGGCGTGCTGCTCCTCCTCGTTGACCACCACCTGGTAGCGGATGCTCGCGTTCATCTGTTCTCCTCCATGAGGTCGGTGACGCAGGCTGCGACACCGTGGACGGTGGGGCTGTCGAAGAAGACGTCGAGGGGGACCGACACCCCGAACTCCTTGCGGATGCGACCCGCGATGGAGGTGATCGTCAGTGAGTGGCCGCCCAGGTCGAACAGGTCCTCGTCAGGTCCGAGGTCGTCGAGGTCGAACACGTGCCGCCAGATCGCCAGCACGGCGGCGACGACTCCTTGCTCCCCGCCGACGGTGACCTGCTCGTCCGTCGTGTCGCGGCTCCGCGGCGGCTCGGGCAGACGGGCCCGGTCGAGTTTTCCGTTGGGAGTGAGCGGAAGGGCGTCGAGCATGACGTACGCGGCGGGCAGCGCGGCGGCCGGCAGACTCCGGGCCAGATGGGCGCGCAGGGCGTCGGGAGACGGCACAGGGCCGACCTGTGCGGGCACGACGTATGCCACGAGCCGGTCCTGTTCGCCGTCCGCGCCGTCGCGGAGCACGGCCACGGCCTGGGCCACCTCCGGATGTCCCGAGAGCGCGGTCTCGACCTCGCCGAGTTCGATGCGGTGTCCGCGGATCTTGACCTGGGTGTCGGAGCGGCCCGCGAACTCCAGCCCTCCGTCGGTCCGGAGCCGGACCAGGTCCCCGGTGCGGTAGAGGCGGGAGCCGGGCGGGCCGAAGGGGTCGGGCACGAACCGGCTCGCGGTGAGCCCGGCCCGCCCGCGGTACCCGTGCGCGACGCCGCTGCCTCCGATGTACAGCTCGCCGGTCGTCGCGTACGGCAGCGGACGCAGGCGCTCGTCCAGGACGTACGTACGGGTGTTGGCCAGCGGGCCGCCGATGGTGACGGGGCCGTCCGCCTCGATACCGGCGGAGGTCGACCAGACCGTGGTCTCCGTCGGACCGTAGACGTTGACCAGCCGCCCCACGGCGCGGCGCAGCGTGGCAGCGAGGGGCGCGGGCAGCGCTTCCCCGCCGGTGAGCGCGACGAGGCCGGGGGCGTGCAGCCCGGAGGCGAGCATCAGCCGCCAGCCGCTCGGCGTGGCCTGTGCATGGGTGAGCGCGTGACGTTCGACGAGGCCGGTCAGCGCGTCGCCGTCGCGGTGCCGCCCCTCCGGTACGAGGACGACGCGACCGCCGGTGACGAGCGGGACGAAGAGCTCGACGGTGGAGATGTCGAAGGAGAGTGAGGTGAGGCCCAGCCAGCGGTCCCCGGGCCGCGCGTCGGCTGTTTCACCCATCGCGGCCAGCAGGTTCGCCAGCGCCCCGTGCGGCACCTCGACTCCCTTGGGCGTGCCGGTGGAGCCCGAGGTGTACAGCACGTACGCGGGGTCTTCGAGGGACGGCGGGGCCGGGGCGGGGGGTGGGGTGCCGATCTCGCCGAGGGGTCCCGGGGCGAGGACGTCGGGCCCGGGATCCTCGGAGACCTGGAGGGTGAGGCCGGAGTCGGCGCGCATGAACGCCAGCCGCTCCTCGGGGTGGTCGGGGTCGAGCGGCAGATAGGCCGCGCCGGCGGTGAGCACCCCGAGCACGGCGACGAGCTGGGCGGCGGACCGGGGCAGAGCGATGCCGATCAGGCTGCCGGGGCCGGCGCCCCGTTCGCGGAGCCGGTGCGCGAAGCGGCGTACCGCCGCGTCGAGTCGGGCGTAGCTGATCTCGTCGTCACCGTCGACGACGGCGACGGCGTCCGGGGTGGCCGCGGCCTGGGCCGCGAACAGGGCGGGCAGGCTGGTGTCGGCGTTGCCGGGCGCGGACGTGGTGTCGGTGAGCAGGAGCGCGAGCTCCTGCGGGGGGAGCAACGGCAGGTCGGCGACGGGGGTGTCGGGCGCGTCCAGCACGCCGTCCAGCAGGGTGAGGAAGTGGGTGAGGATACGTGCGGGGGCTTCGGGGGCGAAGGCGGCCGTGCGGTACTGCAGGCTGCCTTCGAGCGCGTCCGGTGCGTCGACGAGCTGGAGATGGGCGAGGTTGCGGGCGGTACGGGCGAAGCCGATCCATTCGGTACGGACGTCCAGCGCGTCACCGAAGCCGGCCGGCGCCGAGGTGGTGCGGCGCCGGTAGCTGACGGAGAGCGGGCACAGCGCCGTGCGCGGCGTCAGCCCACGGGCAGCACGACTCAGCGGCACCGGTCGGTGCACGTACAGGGCGCGCAGTTCCTCCCGGACCTCGTGGGCGAACTCCTGGAACGGGACGTGCGGTCGGGGGTGCGTGAAGAGCGGCAGCTCGTTGACGTGGAGCCCGACCCGTCCGGGTGTGGCCGGGGTGCGGGTCGAGAGCTCGACGGCGGTGGCGGGTTCGGTGTTGCCGTAGCGCAGCAGGAGCGTGTGCCAGGCGGCGGTCAGCAGTTCGAACCGGGTGAGGCCGAGCGCGTGTGCGGTGGCGGTCAGGCGGGCGTGCCGCCGGCCGTCGAGCCGGAAGTCGGCAGCGCTCCCGGGAGCGGGTGCGACCGGGTCCGCCGGGGAGTGTGCGGCCTGTCCCGGTAGGGCCGGAGCGGAGCTCTCCCGCCAGCGGCCGGCCCAGAACCGGGTGGCGGCGTCGACGGCCTGCCCGGTGGGGGCGGGTGCGGACGAAGGGGGTGTGTGCCGTTCGGAGGGCACGGTGGCGAGGTCGGGCTCCTGCTGGTTCGCGGCCCGGTAGTGACGCGCCAGCCCGGACACGTACACGTCCTTGGACTCGCCGTCGAAGACGATGTGGTGGGCGACCAGCAGCAGGGTGTGGCGGCCGGGTCCGGTGGTGAAGAGGGTCGGGCGGACCAGGGCACCGTCCGGGGCGAACGCGGCGGCGCTCTCCTCCTCCTGGAGCTTCTCCAGGTCCGCGGGGGCGCAGGTGTGGTGTCGCACGGGGGGAACCGGCCCGGGGACCAGACGCGGTCCGGCGGGGTCGACGCGGGCGGCGAGCACCGGGTTGTCGTGCACGAACCGGGTCCACGCGGTGTGCAGGGCCGCGAGGTCCAGCGGCCCCCGGAAGTGGAGCGCGACGCTGAGGTGATAGGCCGAACCGGTCCGCATCGCCTGTTCGGTGACCCAGACACCGTGCTGGGCCGGGTCCAGCGGGGCCGGATCGAACGGGACGGGTTCGGGCGCGGCCCGGCCGAGCGGGGCCGTGGCCGCGGAGGGTGTGGGCAGGGTCATGAGATCGCCTCGTCGTCCAGAAGCCGGTGCAGTTCACGTTTGAGGACCTTGCCGCCCTCGTTGCGGGGCAGGGTGTCGCGGAAGAGGAACCGGGCCGGGAGCTCGTGCGCCGCCAGCCGGTCCAGCAGGAAGGACCGCAGCCCGGGGACGTCGGGCTCGCCGTGCCGGGGTACCACCACGGCCGCCACCACACTGCCGAGCACCGGGTGCGGGATCCCGAAGGCCGCGGCGTCGGCGATCTCGGGATGGGCGTGCAGCGCGTTCTCCACCTGGATCGTGGAGACCTTGTACGCCCCGGACTTCACCACATCGCGTTCCCGGTCAAGCAGGTGGAGGTAGCCGTCGTCGTCCAGCATCCCGAGGTCGCCCATCCGCACCCACCGTCCCTGGAAGACGTCCGTGCCGCTTCCCTCCGGTCCGAGGTAGGAGCGGGGCGAGGCGGGAGAGCGCAGCCAGATCTCACCGGCCTCGCCGGCGGGAACGGGTCGGCCGTCACGGTCGGTGATCCGCAGCTGGTCGAGCGCAGCCGGCAGACCGGGCGAGTCCGGACGGCCGGGATCGAAGAGAAGGGTGATCTGTGCGGGCGCGGCCTCGGTGGAGGTGTAGTAGTTGACGATCTGCGCACCGTCGAAGACCTGTGACAGGCGCAGCGCGACGGGCTGCGGCAGCGCCGCGGCGGTGGAGCCGACCAGGCGGACCGAGCTCAGGTCGCAGCGCGACAGGGCCGGGGAGGCCAGCAGCTCGATGGCGGTCGCCGGCACGAGGAACACGCTGCCGACCGTGTGTTCCTCGATCAGCCGGGCGAACCGCAGGGGGGTGAACTGCGGGGCCGCGACACCGGTGGCTGCCGCGTTCAGGCAGTTGACGAGCATCGTCTGGCCGGCGTTCGTACCTATGGGAAAGCTGTGGAGGAAGGTACGGGAGTGCCGCAGCGGCCTGCGCCGTTCGTCGAGGGTGCACCCGTGGGCCAGGTTGGCGTGGGTCGCGCGGACGCCCTTGGGCAGGCCGGTGGTGCCGGAGGTGTAGAGGTACTGCGCGGGCGCGCCGGGAGCGGGCAGCGCGATGTCCGGCGCCTCCTCGCCGCCCTCGGCCTCGACCAGGTCGCCCGGTGCCGCCCACACCCCCTCGGGGAGCCGTGGCGGCGGTCCGTCCGGTGCGTGCAGGACGGCGACCGCCCGGCAGTCGCTCAGGACGTGCGCGGCGGCGGCCGGTGCCATGCGGTCGCTGAGCGGTACGGCGACCCCGCCGGCCCGCAGGACCGCGCAGTAGGCGACTGCGTACTCCGTCCAGCGGGTACTGCCGTACCACAGCCCCACCGGCTCCCCGGGGCCCAGCCCGCGCGCGAGGAGGCCTGCGGCGAGGGCGGCGGAGCGGCGCTGCCAGCTGCCGAAGTCGAGGCTGCTCCCGCCGTTGCGCAGCGCGGTGCGGTCGGGGTGGAGTGCGGCGCGGTGGGCCAGCACCTCCAGCAGGGATCCGGGAGGCGGCGCGGCGGCCGCGCGCCGGGGCACGGTCATCGCTGTACCCCGGCCGGCACCGGAGCGGCGTCGGCCTCCGGGGTCGCTTCGCGCTTCTCCTTCGCCGCCGTCAGGGCCTGGGCACGCTCCCTGAGGCCGATGAGGTCGTCCGGCTCGGCGTCCGGTACGTCCCGGTCGAAGCGGGCGAGCACCGGCCAGCGCAGGGCGAGGGCCACCAGGAGCAGCATGACGAGGCAGAACAGCAGATACATCAGGCCGATTCCGCGTCCCGGGCCGGTCCCGAGCACCCGGCCCACGCTGTCCGCCAGCACCCCGTCCTCGGCCAGCAGCGGGTCGAACAGTTTGACGCCGAGGGGAGCGATGAGGCCGTGGCCGATCGGCAGGGTGGACCAGGCGATCAGCGTGTTCAGTGCGAAGACCCTGCCGTGGAACCGCTGCGGCACCTTCACCTGCACGATGGTCGAGTACACCCCGTTGACCATCGAGATGGCGCAGGCCATTCCGAAGGCTCCGACGCCGATCACCCAGAGGTCGGCGCGCAGTCCGGTCACCGCGCTCGCCAGGGCGAATACGGCGGCCAGCGCCAGCATGCCGCGCACCCGATGTCTGCGGGGCCCGCCCCACACCCCCATGAGCAGTCCGCCCACGATGGCTCCGGCACCGCTCGCCATCGCCACTCCGGCCGCGTCGTCCAGGGTGCCGAAGGACAGCACCAGTGGTGTCACCAGCAGGAAGAGGGGCGAGAGGAAGAGGTTCAGTACGGCGAACCACAGCAGCATCGAGCGGAAGCCACGGTTGTGCCAGGTGTACGTGAACCCCTGTTTGATCTCCTCGACCACGGATTCCCGGCGGCTCCACGGCAGCGTCCGGGGGAATCTGACGCACAGCAGCACGCCCACGGCGACGACATAGCTGCAGATGTCGAGGATGAGCACGCCGCGCAGCCCGATGCCCGCCATGAGCGCGACCGCTACCAGCGGTACGACGAACTGGGCTGCGCCGAAGGCGAGTTGTACGGCTCCGTTGGCGTGCCCGAGGTACCGCTTCGGGACCAGTTGCGGAACGGCCGAGCTGTAGGCGAGGCGCTGGAAGGTGAGCGCCACGGACAGCACGGCGAGCAGGACGTACAGGTACCAGGTGTCCAGTTGCCCGGTCAGCAGAAGGGCGAGCATGGCGACCTGGCTGAGTCCGGCGGTGAGGTCACCGGCCAGCATGACCTTGCGGCGGTCGAAGCGGTCGACCACGGCTCCGGCCAGCGGACCGATGAGAATGCCCGGCAGCATCGCGACGACGGAGTACAGCGCGAACCGGGTCATCGACCCGGTCTCCAGCAGAATCCAGATGGGCAGGGCGAATTCGGTGAGCGCGGACCCCATGATGGAGGCGAGCTGGCCGAGCACGACCGTGAGGAAGCGGGCCATGCCCGGTTCCGGCCCGTCCGCCGTCCCCGAAGTGACCGGCGGGCTGCCACCTTCGCGCGGCGGGCGCGGGCCGAGGGCTCCGGCCGGTGCCTGTCCGGCGGCCGGCTCCGGGTCCGCACCGTCCGGCCCGGCGGTGTCCCGCACCGGGGCTCCGGTCCGGTCGGACGGATCGGCGGCCGGCTCCGCAGGCCCCGTCTCCCCGTGGAACCACCACGCCGCGTCCGGGGTCCGCGCCGGCAGCGACGCGGTGGCATCCTCGCGCAGGGCGCGGTGCACCGTGGTGACCGCCTCGGCGACCTCCGTGGCCCGGTACTTGACGAAGAAGTGGCCGCCCTGGTCGATCACCGCGACCGCCGAGCGCTCGGCCAGCAGCAGCCACTCCCGGTAGCGCTCGGAATAGAAGTCGGCGGCCGGATCGCGGTCGCCCACCAGCGACACCAGGGGTGCGCGCAGCCGTGGTGCTCCCGCCTCCACATCGGCGATCGCGCCGGTGAACCAGTCCTCCGCGGCCTGCGTGTCCCGGCGCATGTTGCCCACGATGAACGTGGTCTGTTCGCGGTCGAGCTGGGAGGTGTCGACCCCCATCCCGGTGAGCCAGTTGACGTAGACCCGGTTTCCGAGCAGGTCTTCCAGGGAGGCGATCCGGCTCAGCATGCCGAGCACACGGCTGCGCGGACGTGCGAAGGGGAACTGCGCTCCGGCGTAGACCGCTTCGAGTTCCCGGCCCGACGCCTCCAGCAGGCGTGCCGTCGCCACCGCCAGCGCGGTGCCGACGCCGCAGTGCCCGTACACGATCAGGGGACCCTCGACACGTTCCTCGATCTCGGCGGCGAGCTTCCCGGCCAGTTCTCCGAACGGCAGGTGTTCCTCGGTGACGCCGACGTCGTGACCGGGTATCGCGACGGACCAGAGCTCGTAGTCGTCGGGAAGCAGGTCGGCGACGGGCTGGTAGACGACCGCGCTGCCGCCTCCGTACGGGACACAGACCACGGTGGCGCGCCTGCGATCGGCAGGGACCTGGGAGGTCAGCCGGTGCAGCAGTCTGCGGGGGCCCCGGGCGTCCTCGGGCAGTTCCGCGAGCGCCGCCAGGTCCCTGACGGTCCGGCAGGTGAACAGGTCCATCACGCTGACCGGGCGGCCCCCGGCCTCCGGCAGCAGCGTCCGTGCCCGGGCCACGACCTGGGTGGCGAGCAGCGAGTGCCCTCCGAGGTCGAAGAAGTCCTCGTCCGCCCCGACCTCGTCCAGTCCGAGCACCTCGGCCCAGATCGCGGCGAGCACCCGCTCAGCAGGGCTCTCGGGTGCGAGGGCGGCTCCTGGGGCCCGGTGCAGCTCGGGCTTCGGCAGCGCCCTGCGGTCCAGCTTCCCGTTGGGGGTGAGCGGCAGGGCGGGCAGGGCGGTGAAGGAGACGGGCACCATGTAATCGGGGAGCACGAGTTTGAGCCGTGTCCGCAGCGCCTGTGGATCGAGGCCGTCCGGCCCGTCCTCCGTGACGAGGTAGGCCGCCAGCCGCTTGTCCCCCGGACTGTCCTCGCGTACGACGACGGCAGCCTCGGTCACGGCCGGCTGCGCGCGCAGGGCGGACTCGATCTCACCGGGCTCGATCCTGAGCCCGCGCAGCTTGACCTGCTGGTCGATGCGGCCGAGGTGTTCCAGCGTCCCGTCGGGGCGGCGCCTGCCCAGGTCGCCGGTCCGGTAGAGCCGTGAGCCGGGCGGACCGTACGGGTCGGGGACGAAGCGGCTCGCGGTCAGGCCGGGCCGGCGGTGGTAGCCGAGGGCGACACCGGTCCCCCCGATGTGGATCTCGCCCGGGGCGCCGGGCGGTACCGGCCGCAGCGTTCCGTCCAGGACGTACAGCCGGACGTTGTCGATCGGCCGCCCGATCGGCACGGTGTCCAGGACGCCCTCGCACTCCCACGAGGAGACGTCGACGGCCGCCTCGGTCGGGCCGTAGAGGTTCGCCAGCGCGCAGTCCGGCAGCAGGGCCCGGAAGGCACGTGCGGTGTCCGGCGGCAGCGCCTCGCCACTGCATACGACCCTCCGCAGCCCGGTGCACCGGGCTGCTCCCTCCTCGGCGAGGAAGAGCGGCAGCATCGAGGGGACGAAGTGGGCGACGGTGACGGGGACCGAGCGGATCAGTTCCTGGAGATATGCGGCGTCCTTCTGCCCGCCGGGGCGGGCCAGGACGATACGCGCCCCGGTCATGAGGGGCCAGAAGAACTCCCAGACCGATACGTCGAACCCGGCCGGAGTCTTCTGCAGTACCCGGTCCTCGGGGCCGATCGGGTAGCTCCGCTGCATCCAGAGCAGCCGGTTCACCAGGGCCCGGTGGGTGTTCGGCACTCCCTTCGGGCGGCCGGTGGAGCCGGAGGTGTAGATCAGGTACGCCGGATCGTCAGGCTGCGGCCCTGCGCCCCGACCCGCAGCGGGAGCGCTCCCACGATGCGCGTCGTCGTCCAGGTACAGCACGGCCGCGTCGCACACCTCGGGTACGGGAAGACCGCGCTGGGTGAGCAGGACGCGCGCTCCGCTGTCGGCGAGCATGAACTGCAGCCGCTCTGCCGGGTACTCGGTGTCCAGCGGGGTGTAGCAGGCGCCGGTACGCATCACGCCGAGCAGCGCCGCGACCAGGGCGTGCGAGCGTTCGGCGCTGACGGCGACCACGTCGCCGCGGGTGACTCCGGCCGCGATGAGCCGGCCGGCGATCCGGTCGGCGGCCTCGTCGAGTGCCGCGTAGGTGAGCGTGCCCTCGTCGCCGGTCACCGCCACCGCTTCGGGGGTACGCGCGATCTGCTCGCCGATCAGGGACACCAGGGTGGCATCGGCCGGGAGCGTGACGTCGGTGGCGTTGAACTCCTGCAGCTCCAGCTCGCGTTCGGCGTCGGA
>NZ_JBHWZJ010000200.1:10903-13195 GCF_042728415.1 Streptomyces sp. NPDC060198
CGTGTTACTCACCCGTTCGCCGCTCGTGTACCCCGAAGGGCCTTACCGCTCGACTTGCATGTGTTAAGCACGCCGCTAGCGTGCTCGGTCACCGCGCGCAGCAGCCGGTCCAGGTGTCCCGCCATGCGGGCGACGTCCGCCTCGTCGAAGAGGTCGGTGTTGTAGTTGAAGGCTCCCCGCAGCCCGTCCGGCCACTCCATCAGGAACAGCTCGATGTCGAACCGCGTACCGGCGGCCCGCAGGCCGTAGGTCTCCGCGTCCAGTGCCCCCTTCGCGTCGCGCTGCTGCGCGGTCGCGTAGTTCTGTACGGCGAGCACGGCCTGGAACACCGGCGGCCTGGAGACGTCACGCTCGACGCCCAGTTCGGTCACCAGTTGGGCGAACGGCAGTTCCTGGTGGGCATAGGCCTCCAGGCAGGTCTCCCGCGTCCGCTCCAGCAGCGCGGCGAAGCCGGGATTCCCGTCGAGCCGGGCCCGCAGGGGCAGCACGTTGACGAACATGCCGACGAGGCCTTCGAGTTCGGGCTCCGGCCGCCCGGCCACCGGTGAGCCCACCGCGAAGTCGCGCTGTCCGCTGAAGCGGGCGAGGAGCACCTGGAAGGCGGCGAGCATCACCATGTGGACGGTGGCACCGTGGGCCTTGCCGAGAGCGGTGAGCCGATCGAGCAGTCCTCGGTCCACCTGGAAGCCGTAGCCGGCCCCGTCGAACGTCTGCCGGGCGGCCCGCGGCCGGGCGGTGGGCAGCACGAGGGGCTCCACGCCGGCCAGTTCCCGCGCCCAGTAGGCCACCTCCGCGGCCATCGCGTCCCCGCTCAGCCGGTCGCGTTGCCACAGCGCGAAGTCTCCGTATCTGACGGGGAGTTCGGGCAGCGGATCGGGGCCGCCCGCAACCTGGGCCGTGTAGCAGCGCAGGATCTCCGACACCAGGATCTCGCTGGACCAGCCGTCGCTGACACTGTGGTGCACCACGAGGAGCAGGATGTGCTCGTCGGGTGCGCACCGCACCAGGAGGGTCCGCAGCAGGGGGCCCGCGACGAGGTCGAAGGGCCGGGCTCCCGCCTCGTCCACCAGCCGTGCCGCGTGCGCCTCGTCGACCGCTTCGGCAACGGGCAGCGGAGCGGGCGCGGGCTCGGCGATCTCCAGGACGGGCCTGCCGTCGTCGGTCGCCGGGTACCGGGAGCGCAGGGTCTCGTGCCTGGCCACCACCATGTCCAGGGCGCGCTCCAGCGCCGCGTGGTCCAGCGGTCCACGCAGTCGCCGAGCCACCGGGATGTTGTAGGCGGCGGTGCCCGGCGCGAACTGCTCCATGAACCAGAGGCGTTCCTGGGCGAACGAGAGCGGGGGCACCTCCCCGTCGTCCCGCCGGGGGACGACCGGCCGGGGCGCGGTGGTGAGGCCGGTCCGCAGCCGGCGGCTCAGCAGGGCGCGCTTGGCCTCGGAGAGGCCGGCGGAGGATGTGGTGGTTTCGCTCATGCGGGCGAACCGGTTCCTTCCAGGGAGTCGTCATCGGCGGACAGGAGGCTCGCGACCTCGTCGTCCGAGAGGGCATCGATTTCGGCCACCAGGGCGGCTTCCACCGCTTCGGCGAAGGCTGCGGCCGTCCGGTGGGTGAACAGGGTGCGCAGGGGGACGGTGAGTTCGGCGGTCGCCCGGATCCGGGCGATCACCCTGGTGGCGAGCAGCGAGTGCCCGCCGAGGTCGAAGAAGTCGTCCATCGCCCCGACCCGGTCGATGCCGAGGACCTCGCGCCAGATGTCCGCGACGAGTTCCTCCGCCTCGGTGCGCGGGGCCACGTACGCCTCGCGCAGCGCGGGGCGCTGGTCGGGGGCGGGCAGGGCGGCGCGGTCGAGCTTCCCGTTGGGCGTGAGCGGCAGCCGCTCCAGGACGAGTACGGCGTTGGGCACCAGGTGTGGAGGGAGGGATGCGGCAAGTGCGGCCCGCAGGGCGGAAGGGTCGAGGACCTCACGGCCCGGAGCGGTGCCCGCGACGGCGGCGGGGTCGCCCGGAGCGGTGCCCGCGAATGCGCCCGCGGGACCGGCGGGCCGGATTTCCGCCCGGGGACGGAGGCCGGCGCCGGGATCGTGCGGGCCCTCGGCGGCTGCCGGGACCACGTACCCCACCAGGGCGTCCCCACGGGCGACGACCACCGCCTCCGCGACCCCGGGCTGCCGCGTCAGCGCGTTCTCGACTTCGCCCGGCTCCACCCGGTAGCCGCGCACCTTGACCTGGCCGTCCAGACGGCCGAGGAATTCCAGCGCGCCGTCGTACCGGTACCGGACGAGGTCACCGGTCC
>NZ_JBHWZJ010000201.1:0-13173 GCF_042728415.1 Streptomyces sp. NPDC060198
TACTGGATGTATGCGGACGCCCCGACAACGCGGCGAGGTGCCGTGGCTGTCGTCGCGCACCCGCCAGGAATTGCGGGACAGCCCTCTAGGCGGTGGGCGCAGGCGCGGGGCGCTGGACTTCCAGGACGACCGCGGTCCCGCCCACGGATCGGATCTCGTGCATGGTGATCACCTGGCCGGGAACCAGGTGCCGCCAGTCGTCGGGGGTCAGGGGAGCGAGCCGCACCGGGGCGCGGCCTCCGGGTTCGAGGAAGGGTGCGCGCTCGACCCAGACTCTGGCGATGTTGAGGACCGGGTCGCCGGTCGGGGTCCGGTTGCCGATGTTCCACATCGGGCGCAGGATCCCGGGGCCGGGTACGGGTGTCCGGCGGCGGCCCTCGGCGGCCGGGCGGAGGGTGAAGTCGGCCCGGATGACGCCGTTGCGGGTTTCGTAGGAGCGCCAGTGACACCAGGCCGCACTTCTCTCCAGCCGCAACTGTTCGGCTGCGGTGCCCATGGCCTCCCAGAAGGCGAGAGGAAGCGGCCGGACCCCTCCGAGCTCCTCCAGCAGCCCGAACGCGACTTCCCACTCGTCCTGGGTGAGGTACTCCCAGATGTCGGACACCGTGAGGTCGTTCGCGGTGGCGATCTCCTCGGGGACGAGCAGGGAAGCGGCTTCCAGCAGTTGGGGGACGTCCATGCCTTCCATTCTGGCGTCTTCGAGGCCGTGGCCGACATGTCACCCGCCCCCCGCCGGAGCCCCCGCCCCCGTGGGCACGTGGCTTTCGGCGCGGGCGCGCAGCTCCTCCACGCCGGGGACCTTGCGGTACTTGTCGAGGCGGGTGCGCATGTCTTCGGTGGCTTCGGTGACCTTGACGGAGCGGATGCCTTCGGCGCAGTCGAGGAAGTCGGTCCAGGTGGCGAGGGCGGCGTCGAGGTGGCCTTGGCGGAGGTGGATCTGGCCGAGGTCGGCGAGGATGATGGCGCGGCTGCGGCGGCGGTCGATGCCGTGGATCTCCAGGGATTCGCGGAGGTGGCCGGTGGCGCTGTCCAGGTCGCCGAGGCGGGCGAGGATCATGCCGGAGTGGTGGGCCCAGCGGCCGATGCTGAAGTGGGAGGCCCAGGATTCGCCGGGTGCGGCGTCGGGGGTCTTCTCGATCGCGGACTGGGCGGCGGTGAGGGCCCGGGTGGCGAGGCGGTGGTCGCCGTCGAGGGCGGCGGCGTCGGCGAGGGTGGTCTGGAAGTAGGAGACGGCGCGCGGGTCGTCCAGCGCCTTCGCGCTGTCGACGCAGCGTTCGGAGAGGCGCAACGCCGTCGCGCCGTACTTGGGGCCGAGGTCGATCGCCTGAACGGCCAGGCCTCTCAGCGCTGTTGCGGAGAGCTCGGCTTCCTCGGCGGCGACGGCGAGGCCGTAGGCGTGGGCGTAGTACTGCTGGGCCATGCCCTGGTTGCCCTCGTCCTGGGCCATCCAGCCCGCCAGGTGCACGAGTTGGGAGGTCGCGGCGAACAACTCCCGCCCGATGGCGTCCGTGTAGGTGCCGTCGAGCCAGGGGGCGACGTCCTCGGTGAGGTAGCGGACGGCGAGGTGGCGGGCGTGCCCGCCGCCGAGTTCGGCGGCGGTGTCGCCGAGGGCGCGGGTCATCTGGCGTACGGCGGCGACCTCGCCGGTGCCGACGCGTACGCCGCCGACGCGGTTGGTCCGGCGGGTGACGCTCTCCGGGTCGGGCAGGTTCAGAGCGCCCAGAGCGTGGGCGCCCGAGGCGGCCAGGAAGTTTCGCCGAAGCACGTCGTTCCTCCCCAACTCGACGACTGACGCCACGGTATCGAGGCCCGCAAGGGGGCGGGAGGCGGATCGTTGAGCGGGTACGGACGGCGTCGGGCGGGGCGGGTCGGTGTCGAGCCCGAGTACGTCGGCGATGTACGGCAGCCAGTAGTCGGGTTTCCGTCGGCCGGCCATCCATCGCCGTACCGACTGGCGGTCGAGGCCGTTCGGTCCGCGCCCCTCCGCGATTCCCAACTCCCGGGCGAGTTTGCTCGGACCCCAGCCTCGTGCCGCGCACGCCTGGCGAATCAGCTCGCCGATCTCCTGGGATTCGGGCACCTTGCGCTCACTCCTTCACCAGGGCGGTCCTCCCGGCCTGGCCTACGCGGGACTACATGTGGCCCACAGCCTGGCATCTCCTCACTGTGTGTGTTCGCAAGTTCACTGAACGGCATCCCTCCGGGAGTTCAGATCCACCCTTCGCACCGAAAGAGGTGAGTTCGCGATGAGCTCAGCCAGCGGAAACAACCGGACGAGCGGAAGCAACGGGATCAGCGGTAGCAACCGGACGAGCGGAAGCGACGGGACCAGCGGTAGCAACCGGGCGAGCGGGAGCGACGGGACCGGTGGAAACAGCGGGGCGAGTGGTGGCAGTGGGGCGGGCGGTGGCACTGGTACGTGCGATACCGGCACGTCCGGTGTCGCCCCGGGGCACTGCACGCCGCCCGGTACGCGTGGTTCGTACGGTGGGGCGGCGTACGGGGGAGCCGGAGGGACCGGGTACGGCGGTGTGACGTACGGAGTTCCGCCGTACGTGGGTACACCCCACACGGGTGTGCCGGTCAGTCGCGCGGATCTGGCCGCCGACGTGCAGCTGGCCCTCGATCTCGCCCGGGGGCGGGCGACGGGTGAGGCGGCGGACGCCCTGCGGGCCCGTCTGCGCCGCGCCATCGTCGCGTACGCGCCGATGGCCGACGCGTATGCCGCGCAGCTCGCGGACTCCCGGGCGCGGGAGATCGTCACGCACATGGTCTGCCACGCGTGGGCCGTGGCGCAGGACCCGGGGCAGGACCCGGCGGTCAATCTCCGGCTGCTGGCGAAGGCGGTGGACCATCTCGCGCGGTACGCGGCGGCGGCGCGCCACATGGCCCCGAACGACAGGGATCCGGGGGCCTGTTGACCGGCCGGGTCCCGCACCGCTCGGCCGGACGGCCGAGCGGCTTTGCCATTCCTTTACAACCCGGGGTGCTGCTGCCTCGTCTCTCCGCACGTTCCGTTTCCCGGCCCACCCGTCCCGGTGGGCCGACGACGAAGGAGAGCAGTCCGTGCGCCGAACCACCCTGAGTCTGATGACGCTTGTCTGCGCCGCCGCGCTGGCCACCGCCGCCGGTCCTGCCTTCGCGGGCGGGCCGACACCGGCCCCGGTCCCGACCGCCACGGCCTCCGTCGCCCCGGGCGAGGCCCCGACGGCGGCCGCGACCGCCGCTCCGGCCCCGGCCACCGCGGAGCCCCAGGCCGCCACGGAGGCCGCCACCGAGCCTCCGTCCCCGGTCCCCGCCGAGGACGCCCAGGTCTCCGCCGTGCCGGCCGGAGCGCCGAACACCGGTGAGGTCGCCGGGCAGTCGGGCGGCGGTGACGGGGCCCTGATCGGCGGCGCCGCCGCCGTGGCGCTGGGGGCGGGCGCGGCCGTGTTCCTCGTGCGTCGCCGCCGCTCCACCGTGGTGAGCGGCGTGAACGGGGCGGCCGGGGCGTGACCTCGTACTCCAGGCGGGCCTTCGGGATCGCCGCCGTGGCCTCGCTGCTCGCCGGCTGTGGCAGCCGTGCGGGCGGCGGGGGCGGTGCCGGTGGTGGGGGTGACGCGCGAGCAGAGGCTGCCGTCACCCCCGCGCCGGAAGGCGGCTCGTCCGCGAAGGGCTCGCCCCACGCCGAGGCGGTGCCGGACGCGTCGGCGCGCTCGCTGCCGCTCCGGTTGGAGGTTCCGGCGATCGGGGTGGACACCCCGGTCGTCCGGCTGGGCCTGGAGGAGGACGGCACGGTGGAGGTGCCCGCGATCACCGCGCACGACCGGGCGGGCTGGTACGAGTACGGGCCGACGCCGGGCCAGAGGGGCCCTGCTGTGATCCTGGGGCACGTGACGGTCGGGTCGTACGGCGACGGGGTGTTCCGGCGCCTCGGGGAGTTGCGGGCGGGGGACCGGATCGTGGCGCGCCTGAAAGACGCGACGGCCGCCGAGTTCACCGTCTACGCCACCCGGACGGTGGCGAAGGCGGAGTTCCCCACCGAGCAGGTCTACGGCGACGTGGACCGCCCCGAACTGCGGCTCATCACCTGCGGCGGGGCCCGGGACGGCGGCGGCGGTTACCTGGACAACGTGATCGTCTTCGCGGCCCTCGCCGGGTCGAGCCGGACCGCGTCCCACCCGGGAGCCCGATGAAGCGGGCCCGCGAGAGGAGTGACAGGACCGACAGGACCGACCGGCGCGGCCGACACGACCAGGCCGCGTCGGAGCTGTTCGCCGTCCTCTATCCGCGTCTCGCCGGGTGGTGCCGCCGCCTGGTGGACGACGACGGGACGGCGCACGAGATCGCCTCGGAGGCGTTCACCCGGCTCTGGGCGCGGTGGACCTCGGTGGACGAGCCGCGCGGGTACCTCTACGTCACCGCCGCCAACCTCGTACGCGACCACTGGCGTTCGCTGGAGCGCGAGCGCAAGGCGGTACGCCGGGTGGTGGCCGAGGAGATCGTCGGCCCTCCCTCCGAGCAGGCCGATCCCTCGGTGCGGATGATGGTGCAGTCGTTGCCCGAACGGCTGCGCGTGCCGATCCTGTTGCACTACTACGCGGACATGCCGATCCGGGAGGTGTCCGCGCTGACCGGGCGGAAGGAAGGGACCGTCAAGGCCGATCTCCACGCGGCCCGCGAACTGCTCCGCGCCCACCTGAGGAGAAGCCTTGATCACACGCGTTGACGAGGAGCCGGAGTTCGAGCCCGACGACCCGCTCGCCGTCATCCTGCGGCCCACCGGCGACCGTCTCGGTCCGCCCCCGGGCCGGTACGAGGAGATCCGCCGCAGCGCGGCGGGCCGGAGGTACCGCCGGGCCGCCGCCGGGGTCGGTATCGCGTGCGCGGTCGCCGGGCTGGCGGTCCTGCCGTTCCGGCTGGCGGCGGGCGGGGACTCGCCGGGCGTCGTGCCGGTCCTGCCGGCGTCTCCGGCCTCCCCGGTCGCCCCCGCGTCACCGGTGCCGGTCCCGGCCACCCCGGCCCCGTCGCCGTCCGCACCCGCGTCGACCGGTCAGGCACCCACACCGGCGCCCACCCCGACGGTCTCCGGAGCAGGGCCCGTCCCGCAGGAGACCTCCGCCTCCTCGGCCTCCGCCGTGCCGTCCTCGGCCACCACGGACCCGGCCGCCACCACGGACCCGGCCGCCGCCACGGACCAGAACTCCGCGGACCCGGTCTCCGCCGACCCGGGCGGCGACGCCCCGGCCGCCCTCGCCACCGCCGCACCCACCAGCCGCTGAGCGGCGAGGGTCGAGTGCGGCCCCTGGTCACACGGCCCGTGCGGGGGGCCGGTGCGGCGTCAGTCGTGGAACCGCACCGGGCCCCGCGTGCCGCTGCCGGCCGGGGCACCGTGTCTCTCCGAACACAGTGCCCCGTCCGGCACCGGTTCAGGAGCCGTCGATCAGCTTCCGCACCTCGGGCGGGAACTCGGCGTCGGCGGCACCCTCCGCGTCGGAGTGGACCGCGAAGAACGTGGCGGACTCCGGTGTGTCGCCGACCGCGATGGCGAGTTCGGGCGAGACGCCCACCACCGTGTAGGCGGTCTCGGTTTCGGTGGGGGGCTCCTCGCTCTTCCCTCGGTCGCCGGTGTCGTAGCAGGGTGTCGAGGCCGCGGCGCCGAGCTTCTCTCCGACCGTGAAGTCCACTTTCCCCGCGTCCCAGTAGGACCTGTCCTGATAGGTGAAGTTGGCGACGCAGGATGCCTCGCCCCCACCGCCACTCGCCGTGCACGCTGCTGTCGACAGCACCATGACCGCCGCCCCCAGCCAGCCGGCGGATCGCCTCGTGCCCCTCATGTGTGTCCCCCCTCGGTCGATCGGGCAGAGAGGTGTGTCCCCCTCTGTCCTCGTGTTCCGCGGTTCGACGTGGGCGAGTTGGATCAGGTTCCCTTGCCGCGCGTTCTCCCCGGACCGGATTCCGGGACGGTGTGGACGAACGCGTGAGTGCACCGCTCACCCTCTCGAACTGATGATCCGTCCGAAGCCTTCAACCAAGCGGCAGTTGGGGTCTCTGGGCGCATGTGTCCGGTGGCGGCCCATTCGTGTCCTGAGGGGTGTTACGGGTGTTGTACGGTGACCCCGTCATCACGCTATGTGTGCGAACGCGCACATGGCGCGGCCCCCGGAGGTGTACCCAGCACCGTCCCGAGGGCCTTCACCGCTATGGACGAGAAAGGTCCACAGGGATGCTTTGGCATGCTATCTCGCCGGTGTCGGACACCGGCAGGCGTTCGAGGTCACTGGTCGGCTCGCGCCGGATGAACAGCGACGCGAAGATCATCGTGTTGTACGTGGAAGGGCTCCCCGACGAGGAGCGTCTCGGCTTGCTGGGGCCGCTGTCGGATTACGCCCGGGCGGCCGGCATCGATTCCGGTCCCTACAAGCGGGCCAAGAGGTTTCTGAAGCGCGAGGGTTACCTGCACCAGTGGTCCTACCCCTTCGAGGGGGGCCGGTGGGCGACCGCGCAGATCCTGGCGAACGCGCCTATCACTCCGCAGGAGGCGAAGGCGGTCTGGGCGCGCCGGGAGCACGAGACGGTCTGGTCCGACGAGGGGCCGGGCGAAGGGCCGGGCGAGGGGTCGGGGGAAGGGCCTGGCGGCGGCTCGGGAAACGGCTCGCACCGGGGGCCGGGCAGGAGGTCGAGCTGGGGACTGGCCGGGGGGTGGGCGCCTCTGGAAAGTGCGTTGCCGCAGGTCAATCCGAGTGACGTGGGTCCGCCTGCCGGTCGGCTGCGAGGGCGGCGGGACGGCGGCTACCCACCTGACGGACAACTGATGGCGCGCTCATCCCACCTACCTACCAGGGTGGTTGAGAACTCGAACGCTGAACGAGTCGGGTCCGCAAGCCGGTTCGAGCTGGGACCGCTGCTCGCGGACGAGTCCGACAGCGGCTTCTGGGCGGACCCGCCGGAGTGGCTGATCGAGCAGGACCCGGTGGGGGTCACGGCGGCGCCGGTCGCGCGTGCCGAGGTCCCGCCGCCGAGGACCGCCCCGGTGATCGCTGCCGCGCCCGTGGACGCCCCCGCAGCGGCGTACGTACGGGCGCCGGAGGCCGGACGGGTGCGTGAACCGTGGACCGAGCCGGTGCGCGTGTGCGGGCCCACGGCCGCCCCTGCCGCCTCCGCGCCCGCCCCCGAGCCGGTGCACGAGCCGGTCCCCGCACCCGTGGCCGCGTCTGTTCTTGAACCCGAAAGCGTTCCCGTACCCGAACGCGTTCCCGTGGCCGTTCCCGTAGCCGCTCCCGCGGCCGTGGCGGAGGATCCGGGAGAAGCACGGGGGAAGGGCTGGACGCCCGAGATGGTGCTGGCGGAGCAGGTGCTGCTGTCGCTGAGGAAGGAAACGAAGCAGCTCCACCTGGGGCAGTACGAGGTACGGGGCCTGGTGGACAAGGCGGCCGAGTGGCTGCGGCGCGGGGTGTCGGCCGCCGACATGCGGTACGTGCTGAGCTCGCAGCTGCCGAAGGACGGGGTGAGATCGGCCGTGGGCTTCGTGCGGCACCGGCTGACGGAGAAGATGCCGCCCGAACCGGGCCACCGGCGTGTCGTGGCGGGAGCCGTGGCGCGGGGGGCCTCGCGTCCCCAGGGTGTGGACCGGCCCGGCGACGTGGTCTTCGTCCCGGGCCGGGGGTGGGTGTCCGAATCGGGCGAGGATCTCGACCGGGAGGTGGTGCCGGAGGTGCCGCTGGTGGTCTGCGAGGGGCCCGGTGACGAGCACATGCTCCGGGCGTACGGCGGACGCACGAAGTGCGAGGAGTGCCAGCAGGCGGAGGCGTTCGCGCTGTGGGCGGCCCGACGGGACGCGAACGCGCGGGCCCGGGGCGAGGACGGGCTCACCGGGGACGGCACCGGAGGCTGGCGCGACCGCCTCGCCGGGCTCGCCCCACCGGGCGGCGCGGGTGCACGACCCCCGGAGCGCCCGGCGGACGAATGAGGCCGCCCGCGCGCCCGAAGGCTGCTGTCCCCGGTCGCGGGACAGCCTTCGGGCGCGGACGGCCCCACCGGATGCGGGAAAGCCTCAGTCGGTGACCTCGATCTTCCCGTCGCCCTTCGTCTTCCCGCCGTTCGTGGTGCTCGGCTCCGCAGCCGCCTCGGAACCCGCCGCCACGGCGGCTGCCGGTGCGCCGGTCCGGGAGGCGGTGAGGTTCTTGAGGAGCGAGGCGAGGTCGACTCCGGTCGTGGAGGTGAGCAACTCCATGCCCTGCGCGACGTTGTCGGTGACGGTGCGCGCCAACTGGCTCGCCCCGTCGGTGGAGATGACCGTCAGCTTGTCGATGGCACTCAGCGGTTCCGCCGCCTTGGCGACGACCTTGGGCAGCACCTCCACCAGCATCTGCAGGACGGCCGCGTCGCCGTACTGCGCGAAGGCGTCGGCCTTCTTCTGCATGGCCTCGGCCTCCGCCGCACCCCGGGCGGCGATGGCGGCGGCCTGGGCCTCGCCCTCGATGCGTACCGCCGCCGCCAGTGCCGAACGCTGGAGCTTCTCGCCCTCACCGGTCAGCCGTGCGCGGTCGGCGGTGGCCTCCGCCTCCTTGACCTTGGCGATACGGCGGGCCTCGGCCTCCTGCTCGGCCTGGTACCGGGCGGCGTCGGCGGGCTTGCGGACGCGGGTGTCGAGTTCCCGGTCGGTCAGGGCGGCCTGGCGCTGGGCGACCTTCTCCTGCTCCTGGAGGACCTCCTGCTGACGGGCGGCCTCGGCGAGCGGCCCTGCGGCGTTCGCCTTGGCGGCGGCCACCTCGGTCTCCACCCGGATCTCGGCCTGCTTCAGGTAGAAGGTCCGCTCGGCGACGGCGATGTCCTCCGCCGCCTTCAGCCGGGCCTGCTCGGAGGTCCGCCGCGAGTTGGCCTCGGCGATGTCCGCCTCCTGCTTGGCGCGGGCGGCCTCGGGGCGGCCCAGGTCCTCCAGGTAGGTGCCCTCCGTGGTGATGTCGTGGATCTGGAACGCGTCCAGGATCAGGCCCTGGCCGGAGAGGCTCGCCTCGGCCTCCTCCGCGACCTGACTGGCGAAGGCGGCGCGGTCACGGATGATGTCCTCGACCGCCATCCGGCCGACGATCGCGCGCAGCGAACCCGAGAGGACCTCCTGGGTGAAGCCCGCGATCCCCGCCTGCTGGCGCAGGAACCGCTGCGCGGACGCCCGGATGGCGTCCTCGCTGCCACCGACCTTGACGATGGCGACGCCTTCGAGGTTGGCCTTCACCCCGCGCAGGGTGACGGCCCCGCGCACCTTCACCGGGATCTGCCGGCTGGAGAGGTCGAGGGTGTACCGCTGCTGCACGAACGGCACCACGAAGACGCCGCCGCCGACCACGACCTTCTGGCCGGTGTTGTCGATGCTGGTCTGACCGGTCACCGGGTCCGTGTGCTTCTTGCCCCGGCGCCCGGTGATGATGAATGCCTCGCTGGGCCCGGCGACTTTGTACCGGGTGACGACCGCGAGACCGAGAAACACGAACAGTACGACGATGCCGATGACCGAGATGACGACTGGACTCATGTGGTGATGCCCCCTGGCCCGCCGCCCGCTCGGGCGGCGGATTGTTCAACAGCCTTATGTTTTACGGGCGTTCTACCGGACGAACCTTGACCGAGGAGGTGGACAAGGTGGCCTCCACCCAGATCTCGGCGCCCTGTGCGACGGGTGCGGCGCTCTTCGCCGCGTACTTCACGGTGTGCCCGGCGTGGCGCAGCAGCACCTCGCCGTATCCGCCTGCCGGGATGGCGGTGACGACGGAACCGGTGGTACCGATCAGGTCGTCGCCGCGCGGTGTGGGGTCCGTGCGGTCCTGCATCAGGGACCGGCTGAACTTCCAGGTCAGCCAGGCCGCCACCAGTCCCGCGAGGCCCCCGCTCGCCAGGGCCACGGCCAGTCCCGCCCCGGTGGTGCCCTGCACGATCGCTCCGCCGAAGCCGAGCATCGAGAGGAATCCGGCGATCACCGGAAGCGAGAGCAGGCCGTCGAACAGTCCGGTGAGCAGGCCTCCGAAGAGCCCCCCGAAGATCCCCTCCAGGATGCCGTCGAAGAGCAACGACAGAGCGAGCAGGGCGAGTCCCGCCGCACCCAGTGCGAGCAGAAGCGTCACTTCGTACCCCCCTTGAGCTTTCGGGCCCCCCGGCCCAGCTCCGTGGCGAACCGACCGGAGCGTCTCACGGCCCGGGGCGCACCGTCACTGCCGGGAACCGGCAATCCTGGAGCAACCTCGATGCCGGGTGCTTGCCCAGTCGGACGGGGGGACGAACCATTGCGCGCCCTCGGTTCCCGCACCCGGGCCGTGTACGGCTTTCAGCGCTTCACCAGCGCGAGCAGGCTCAGGCCGAACATCAGGACCCCGAGCGGCAGATGGACCGAGGGCACGTGCGCGATGCCGAGCACGACCTGCGCGGACGCGAGGACCAGGAAGCCGGTCGCGTGCCAGACCGGCCGGAGGGGGCCGCCGCCCGGTTTCCACGCCAGCACCGCCGCGAGGACGTACAGCATCGACGCCGCGTATATCACCCGGGCTCCGACGCTGTGCAGCGTCTCCCCGTAGGAGGCGGTCAGCAGCAGTCCGGCGGAGACCGCTTGGAGAAAGATGGTCAGGGTCTGCAGGGCTATCGCGATCCGCAGGAACGAGATGCGGCGCCCCGCCGTCCCCCGCGCATCCGTCGTCTCCTCCGTCGTCGCGTGCTCGGTCGTCGCCCGGGTGGTCATGGCCACGGTCCCCCTTCTTCTCCGCCCCGCAGGGCGGTCGGTCGATAAGGTCGTAACCGTCCGACGACATGGGCCCGGAGAAGGTAAGGCGAGGGGGCGGCCGGCATGGGCAGGGCGGGTGCGCGCACCGACGAGGTCGCCGGAGAGCGGCGCCAACTCCTCAACATCGCCTACCGGTTGCTCGGCTCGCTCGCGGAGGCCGAGGACGCCGTGCAGGAGGCGTACACCCGCTGGTACACGCTGGCGCCCGCGCGGCGGGACGAGATCGCCGCCCCCGGCGCCTGGCTGACGACCGTGACCGGCCGGATCTGCCTGGACGTGCTCGGCTCGGCGCGGGCGCGACGCGAACGGTACGTCGGCTCCTGGCTGCCCGACCCGCTGCGCGATCCGCTGCCCGGCCCGGCCGGGCAGGACCGGGACGGCGGTGCCGACCCCGCCGATCTGATGGTCCTGGACGAGTCGGTGACCATGGCCTTCCTCGTCGTGCTGGAATCGATGACCCCCGCCGAGCGGGTGGCGGTCGTCCTGCACGACGTGTTCCGCTACCCGTTCGCGGAGATCGCCGACGTCCTCGGCCGGACCCCGGCCGCCTGCAAACAGCTCGCCGCCTCGGGACGGCGCCGGTTGCGCGAGGAGCGCGCGCCGGTGACGGCGGCCGGCCGGGGCGACGTGGTGCGCCAGGTCAAGGAGGCGTGGGAGACCAGGGACATCGCGGCCCTCGTCGGCCTCCTCGACCCGGCCGCGGTGCTGACCGCGGACGGCGGCGGCCTGACGAGCGCCGTCCTGCGCCCCGTCGAGGGCGGTGCGCGCATCGCCGCCTACATGGCCGCCCTCGCCGACCGGGCTCCCGGACTCGAACTCCTGGAACGCTCGGTCAACGGCACACCGGGCCTGGTGGCCCGGAGCGGCGGCACCGTCCTGACGGTCGCGTCGCTGGAGATCGCCGACGGCCGCGTCACCCGCCTGTGGGTGGTCCGCAACCCGGAGAAGCTGCGACCCTGGCTGCACGACGCCTGAGGGAGGGCTTGCGTCAGACGGCCCCGATGGCGGTGAGCTGCTCGGCCAGCGTGTCGACCGACTGGAAGGTCGCGCCGATCAGTGCCACGTGCTTCCACCGCAACACGCCGTCCGGGCCGATGAGGAACACCGAGCGGCGCACCCCGATACCGGGCGCGGCGACCCCGTACGCGCGGGCGACCGCGCGGTCCGCGTCGGCCAGCAGCGGCATCCGCAGCCCCCGGCCGCGGGCGAAGCTCTCGTGACTGTCCACACCCTGTGGACTGATTCCCCAGACGTCCGCGCCGAGCCCCTCGAAGACCTCCAGGCCGGAGGAGTACGAGCAGAGCTGCCGGGTGCAGACCGTCGTGTTGTCGCCGGGATAGAAGGCGAGGATCAGCGCCCGGCCCGGCGCGCTGTCGCGGAAGTAGTCCCGGCGCACGAACTCCTCACCCACGAGCTCCCCACCCGGGAGGGTGAACTCCGGTGCGGGGGCGCCGATCTGAGGACCTGATGCCATGATGTCTCCTTCGTCCGGGGAATGTTCGCGGCGAGGTGCCCGCCGCGCAGGGGTTCCTACGAGAATGTGCCCAGGTGCTCCGCACGAGCATGCTCCTCGTAAGGGCGAACCGTCCCACCACCCAGGAGGTGTGCGTGGCCCCGCAGATGCCCTCGGCAGCGGTGCTCGTCCTGCACGGCGGCCGTGCCAGGGGGACCGAGCCGCCGCCGCCCGGCCTGCTCAACCTCCCCGGACTGCGGATGTGGCCGTTCATCCGGTCCCTCGTCCGGGCGACCGGAGAACGTGCGACCGGGGAACGCGCGGCCGGAGAAGGCGCGGCCGGAGAGAGCGCGACCCGCGAACGCGCGCCCGGCGAACCGGCGACCGGCGAGCACCGCGGTGACAGGACCGGCCCCGTACTGGTGCGCCGGGTGCGGTACGGCCACCGGGGGTGGAACGGCGAGCGGGACGACGCCTTCCACGACGCGGTGCAGGCCCTGGACGAGCTCCAGGACGAGGCCGGTGACCTGCCGGTGATCCTGCTCGGCCACTCCATGGGCGCCCGCGCCGCCCTGCGCGCCGGAGGCCACCCCCTGGTCCGCGGGGTCGTCGGCCTGGCCCCCTGGTGCCCGCCCGGCGACCCGGTCACCCAGCTCGCCGGGCGGGACGTGGTCCTCCTGCACAGCACCCGCGACCGGGTCACCAGCCCGCAGGCCACCCAGTCCCTGGCCACCCGCGCCCGCCGCGCCGGAGCCCGTACCTGCCTGATCACCGTGCGGGGCAGCGACCACGCGATGATCCGCCGCGCCCCCGCCTGGCACCGCACCACGACCGCGCTCGTCACCGGACTGCTGGGCCTGACCCCGGTGCCCCACCCGGTCGCGGAGGTCCTGCGGCTCCCCGTGAGCGCGGAGGCCACGGCCGGAACGCTGGACTTCGACGGACTCCCCGCCCGCTGACCCCGGGCCCGGGG
>NZ_JBHWZJ010000202.1:0-13173 GCF_042728415.1 Streptomyces sp. NPDC060198
GGTGGCGTGCGGACCACCGGCGGATCAGATCCGCTTCAGCTCCCAGAGGCGCCACAGGCCGGTGCCGTCGGCGAGGTACTGCGAACCGGAGATCCCGGTCTTGGCGATGACGTAGTCCTTCTTCTGCCACAGCGGGACCAGCGGCACGTCCTCGCCGACGATCTGCTGGATCTCCTTGAAGTCGTTCGAGGTACGGCTGCGGTCCTCGTACTGCTGGGTGTCGGTGACGAGCTTGTCCAGCTTGGCGTTGGAGTAGCCGTTGTGGAGGCTGCTGTCGGTGCCGACGAGGGGCTGGCCGAAGGTGTCGGGGTCCGGGAAGTCGGGGAGCCAGCCGACGGTGTACGCGTCGTACTTACCGGCCGCGTACCCCTTCTGGAACGCCTGCCACTCCACTTCCTTGACCGTGACCTTGAAGAGCCCGTCCTTCTCCAGCTGACGCTTGATCTCGGCGGACTCCGCGGTGGTCGCGCCGTCCGGGCGGAACGCGAAGGTGATCGGCACGGGGATCTGGGCGCCGGCTTCCTGGAGCAGTTCCTTGGCCTTGGCCACGTCGGGCTGCGGGTAGGTGTCGAAGAACGGCGTCGAGTGGCCGATGAAGCCCTGCGGGATCAGCGAGTAGAGCGGCTCGACGGTGGAGTCGTAGACGTTGCTGACCAGCGGTCCGCGGTCGATCGTCCAGGCGATGGCCTGCCGGATGCGCTTGTCCGAGAGCGTCGCGCCCTCACGGACGTTGAAGACCAGGTTGCGGATCTCGGCGCTGTCCATCTCGGTGATCTGCACGTTCGGGTCGGCCGGGTTGATCTTGGCGATCTCGGTCGGCGGCAGCTGGCGGTGCGTCACGTCGAGGCCGCCGGCCTTCCAGGAGGCGAGCAGCTTGTCGGAGGTCTCGTAGTACTTGACGTCGATCGCCGCGTTGACGTGTCTGATCGCGCCCCGGTAGCTGGTGTTGGGCGTCATCGAAGCCTTGACGCCGGCCTCGTAGGACTTCAGGACGTACGGTCCGGAGCCGTCCACCTTGTTGTCCGTGCGGAGCTTGTCCTTCGGGTACGTCGCCGGATCGACGATCGCGCCGGCGCCGGTGGCGAGCTTCGCGGGGAAGGTCGCGTCACGGGCGGACAGGTTGAAGGTGATGTCGCGGCCGTCGGTCACCACGTTCTTCAGGCTCGGGAAGAGGATCGCCGGGCCGACATCGGAGTTGATCTTCATCAGCCGGTCGAAGGAGTACTTGACGTCCTTCGCCGTGATCTTGTGACCGTTGGAGAAGGTCAGGTCGTCCCGCAGCTTGCAGCGGTACGTCGTGAGCTTCTGACCGATGAACTGGCAGCTCTCCGCGGCATCCGGCTCGGGCACGATGGCTCCGGACTTGAAAGTCATCAGAGTCTGGTACAGGTTGCTGAAGAGGGACCAGGATCCCGCGTCGTACGCACCTGCCGGGTCGAGCGAGGTGACCTCGTCGACAGTACCCACAGTAATCGGCTTGCCACCCGCCTCACCGGAGGGGAGAAGCTGCCAGGCCCCGACCCCTGCGATGATCAGTACCGCGCATATCGCAAGAATCCGTACCCGGATCGAACGCATTGCCGTGCTCTCCCTTACCAGCCCCGCCGCGGTCAACGCACGCATACACGCACATCACCGCATGTTCGCGCTCACTCAATCACACGATTTTCGCATCTGGAAGACCAAATGGGTGACCGATGGGCTTTTGATTGACACTTGAAGCCCGAGCCGTCAAGAGGCGCGGCACACCTGTCCATTGAGTGGGACACCAGTCACGCGGGGTGACGAAAAACGGGGTGCGGGCGAGGGTTGGGCGGGGCGCGGCGACTCTACTGACAGATCGTCATGTCGACTTTCACACAACGGGCCCCTTCGGTGAAATGCCTATGAAAGGCACCGAAAAGCCCCATCGGGGGCTCACTCGGGAGGGCCGGCTCCCAGGGGGGGCGGCTCAGGCCTGCCGGGAGGCCAGTTCCACGACGGTGATGTCGGAGGGCGCCCCCACCCGGACCGGCGGGCCCCAGGCACCCGCCCCGCGGGACACGTAGAGCTGGGTGTCGCCGTACCGTTCGAGCCCGGCGACGGTCGGGTTGGCGAGTTCGGCGACGAGGTTGCCGGGCCAGAGCTGGCCTCCGTGGGTGTGCCCGGAGAGCTGGAGGTCCACCCCGTGCGCGACGGCGTCGTCGATGACGACGGGCTGATGGGCCATGAGGACCGCGGCCCGCGACGGGTCGCGGTCGCCGAGCGCGCGGTCGAAGTCGGGCCCCTGCCCCTCGCTCTCGCCGGCCACGTCGTTGACCCCGGCCAGGTCGAAGCCGTCGATCTCCACCCGGGCGTTCTCCAGCGGGTGCAGACCCAGTTCGCGTACGTGGTCGACCCACTCGGCGGCGCCGGAGAAGTACTCGTGGTTGCCGGTGACGAAGAAGCTGCCGTGCCGCGCTTCCAGGTCGGCCAGGGGTTCGGCCGCGTACCCGAGATCCTCGACCGAGCCGTCCACCAGATCGCCGACGACCGCGATCAGGTCGGGCCGCGTCGCGTTGATCGAGTCGACCACGCGCCGGGTGTGGGCGTGGCCGAGGATCGGGCCGAGGTGGATGTCGCTGACGACCGCGATCCTGAACCCGTGCGCGGAGCGCGGCAGTCTGGCCAGCGGCACGGTGATCCGCTTGGTGCGGGGGCCGCGCAGCACGCCGTAGGTGCCGTACCCGACCGTCCCGAACCCGGCGACGGCCGCGGCACCGCCGACCGCCCGCGCGACGAAGAGCCGCCGTGAGGGGCCGGGGGCGGTGGAGGCGGGGACGGCCACCGCCGAAGGGGCCTGCGCGGGGCCGGCCGGTTCGGGGGCGGCCGTACGGGCGGTGGCACCGGACGGCACGAGGGCGTCGGTGCTCTCGTGGGCGAGGTCCTCGGCGTCCGGTGCGGTGCCACCACCCGCGCCGCCGGACGCATGCTCCGGCCGCCGGCGGTCGAGCACCCGGCGGAGCAGCGGACGGACCGCCTCGCCGACGAGCAGCGCGAGCGTCAGGTAGAGCAGGCAGGCCAGCCAGAGGTACCCGGGCCAGGCGAGCGACCGTTGCAGCCAGAAGGGCGCGCCGGCCTGGCCGGAGACCAGTGCGCCGACGCTGAGCAGCGGCAGCACGAAGGCCGCCACCGTGCCCAGGCGCCGGAGCGCGGTGCCCGGGGCGGTGGTGTCGCCGACGAAGCGGCGCCAGAGATAGCGGTGCACACCGGCGAGCAGCGCCACCACCACGATCAGAACCACCGCGAACACCACGACCACCGGTACTCCCCCGCCCCATGTCGCCGTGCCCGTACGCGGCGCGGCTTGCTCCCGCATGCTAATCGTGCGGCGATCACCGACGAGGAGGAGGACACATGGCGACGGACTGCACCCCGTCGACGGGCGGCGCGGCCGAGGAACTGCGCGGCGCGCTGCGCGCGGCGGCGGACCCGGTACGGGCCGAACAGCAGCGCGCGTACTTGCGCAGCGAACTGCGTCACCTCGGGGTCCGGGTGCCGGACCTGCGTACCGCCGTCACCGCGACCCGCCGGAAGCTGGGTCCTCTGCCCGGCGCGGAGGTACGGGCGCTGGCGCGGGAGCTGTGGTCCGGCCCGGACGGGACTCCTGGCCGGGACGCGACCGTGCCGGTGTACGAGTACCGCCGGGCGGCCGTGGAGGTCCTGGTGGGGTACGCGGGCGCGCTGGAAGCGGGCGCGCTGGGGGAGGTGGGGGACCTGCTGCGGGAGTGCGACACCTGGGCGCTGGTGGACCCGTTGGCCGTGCACTGCGCGGGGGCGGTCGCCCTGCGCGATCCGGCCGCGGGCGCGGTACTGGACCGGTGGATCGCGGACCCCTGTTTCTGGCTCCGCCGCTCGGCCCTGCTCGCCCTGCTGCCCGCGATCCGGGCCGGCCGGCCCGATACGGCCAGGCTCGTCCGGTACGCGGACGCCCTCGTGGACGAGCGGGAGTTCTTCCTGCGGAAAGCGCTGGGCTGGGTGCTGCGCGAGACCTCGATCCGCGACCCCCGGCTCGTCCTGGAGTGGCTGGACCGCCACGGTTCCCGGGTCGCCCCGCTCACCCGCAGGGAGGCGGTTCGCCGGATGTCACCGGGGTCACCGGGACAGCCGTGAGCCGGGATCGGCGGTGGCTCGTTACGCGCGTTCGGTGCGGAGCGCCCTGATTCCGCGGAACCCGACGACTCCCACAGCCGTCCCCAGAAGGAAGGAGGTGATGGCGAGGAGCAGGTGGACCCAGAAGTAGGCGGTCGGATCGCCCGCGTCGTCGAAGGCGAGTCCGCTGCCGTCCTTCCATAGATTCTTGGCGAAAGTCACCCAGATCACCCACGACCACGCGCCGAACGCGAGCAGGAACCAGGAGACGGGACGGCTGAGCTTCATGGACCCAGTATCGCCGCCCGGCGGCGGCTCCCCCGCCGGGGGTACCCCGGCCCGGCCCGCTCCCCCGTTGGGCCGGACGGCGCAACGGGGCGTGTCCCGTTCCTGGCGATTCGTCAGGAACGGCGGCCCCGGCGGCCCTGGCGGCGGAGGTGGGCTGTCCCGGCGTCGCCCTCGGCGGGTCAGGAGCTCCGGGTCCCCATCGACACGAACGCCCTGTACGTTTCCGACCGTGCCTGCTCTGAAAAAGACCGTACTCACAGCCATCTGCGCCGCCTTGATGTCCACCTTTGTCTTGGGTCCCGCGCCCGCATTCGCTGCGGACAAGGACAAGAGCGACGACAAGCAGCCGAGGCCGACCCTGCCGATGTCGAGCATCGGCGGACCGCAGCTCGCGAAGGAGGGCACCCAGGTGAACCTGGGGCCGGGCGCCCCCGTGCTGCCCGAGGAGCTGACCGGCCGCTCCTGGATCGTGGCGGACGCCGAGAGCGGGGACGTACTCGCGGCGCACAACTCCCACTGGCGGCTGCCCCCGGCTTCCACGCTGAAGATGCTCTTCGCGGACACCGTGCTTCCGGCGCTCCAGCCCTCGACGCTGACCCACCGGGTCACCGACGCCGAGCTGGCGGACCTCGGGGACGGCAGCAGTCTGGTCGGCGTCAAGGAGGACCAGACCTACACGGTCCACGACCTCTGGCTCGGTGTCTTCCTGCGCTCCGGCAACGACGCGGTGCACGTCCTCGCGTCGATGTACGGCGGCGGCGAGGCCGGCGGCGAGAAGGAAGCCGTCGCGAAGACCGTGACCGCGATGCAGGAGCACGCCGACGAGCTCCAGGCCCTCGACACCCACGTGGTCACACCGGACGGGTACGACGCCCCGGACCAGGTGTCCAGCGCGTACGACCTCACGCTCTTCGCCCGCAGCGGGATGCAGAAGAGGGATTTCCGCGAGTACGCGGCGACCGCCTCGGCCGACTTCCCGGGCGAGGAGAAGGACGACGGCAAGCGCGACACCTTCGAGATCCAGAACACCAACAGACTGCTCACCGGTGACGTCGGCATCGCCCCGTACAAGGGCATCGCGGGTGTCAAGAACGGCTACACCAGCCACGCGGGCAACACCTTCACCGGGATCGCCGAGCGCGACGGCCGGGTGTTGCTGGTCACCGTCATGAACCCGTCCTCCGACGCGAGCCACGCGGTCTACAAGGAGGCGGCCTCGCTGCTGGACTGGGGCTTCGCGGCGAGCGGCAAGGTGACACCGGTCGGCGAACTGGTACCGCCGAAGTCGGCGGACATCGGCAGCTCCACGGAGGCCGGTACCGACGCCGGCAGCGGTACGGGCAAGGGACCCCAAGCCGCCGCCGGGGCGAATCCGCAGAAGACCGCGGTGAAGACGGCCGCACGCGCCGAAACCTCGTCCGGTGGCGTCGGCATCGCCCTGGCCCTCGTCGGCGGGGTGCTGGTGGTGCTCGCGGCCGGAGTGTTCCTGGTCAACCGGCGCTGGCCGTTGCGCCGCCCCCGCCCGTAGCGGCCGGGCCGCCGTCGCCCGCCGCTTCCGCTTCCCGCTCCGCCTCCGCCTCCTCCTTGCTGCCGGTGGCGGTCCAGGCGGCGCAGACCAGCAGCAGCTTGGCGGTGAGGTTGATCCACAGGAGCAGGGCGATGGGCACGCCGAAGGCGCCGTACATGCTCTTGGACGCGACCCCGCTCATGTAGCTGCCGAGCAGCAGCTTGAGCAGTTCGAAGCCGACCGCGCCCACCAGGCAGGCCACCACCAGCCGGCGGCGCGGCGGTTCGACCCCGGGCAGCAGGGTCAGCAGGTAGAGCAGCAGCAGGAAGTTGGCCACCACCGCGACCGCGATGGCGGCGGCCTGGAGCAGCAGGCCGCCCGCGCCGTCCTCGGGGATGCCGATCCGGTCGGCGGTCCAGCCGACCGCGGTGGAGCCGACGGTGGACAGGACGAGGGTCAGCAGCGCGGCGCCGCCGAGGCCCACCAGCAGTCCGGCGTCCTTGAGCTTGCGGACGACCGGGTTGCCGTCGTCCTGGTCGTCGATGCCCCAGACCGCGCGCAGGCAGTCGCGGAGCGAGCCGACCCAGCCGACGCCGGTGAAGAGCAGCAGCGCACCGGCGACGACCCCGACCGTCCCGGCGTGCGCGACGAGGTTGTCGATGCCGAGCTGGTCGGAGATGCCGGGCACCTGCTCGGCGGTCTTCTTCTCGATCGTGTCGAGCTGGTCGTCGCTCAGGAGCGCGGCTCCGATGGCGGCGCCGACCGCGATCAGCGGGAAGAGCGCGAGGAAGCTGATGAAGGTGATGGCCGCCGCGAGCCGTGCCCAGTGTTCCCGCTCCAGCGTCTCGTAGGAGCGCCAGGCGTGCGTCTTCATCAGCCGGGCGAACGGCGGGCCGACCACGGGGAGTCTCTTCAGCCAGTCCATGACGTACGCGTACCCTCCGGGGCCTGGAAAACCTGTGGACGGGACGCACACTTCCGCGCGGCGGCGGAAGTGCGACGCCCGCGAGTGCTGACACTCGCTGCGTCACCCGTTCCGGTGAGCCCTGTAACAAATGCCCCAAAGAGGTTTTCTCGGGCGATACGGTCATCCGCATGTCCGTCGACACGGTGTCCTTGAGCGGCTCCGGCCGCACCGCCCCGACCACCGCCGTACGGTTTCGTCCGCGTACGTACGAGGAGGCGGCCGACGTCGTGCGCGGGCGCGGGCCCCGCGGCGCGATCGCCCGGGGGCTCGGGCGCGCACCGGGGGACGCGGCCCAGAACGCCGGCGGCTCCGTCCTCGACATGGGCGCGCTGGACCGGGTCCGCTCCTTCGACGCGGCCACCGGCACCGTGGTCTGCGACGCCGGGACGCGGCTGGACCGGCTGGCCGAGACGCTGCGCCCGTCCGGCTGGTACCTCCCGGTGGTGCCCGGCGACCGCCGGATCACCGTGGGCGGGGCCATCGGCTCCGACACGCACGGCCACGACCACCGCACGGCCGGCTCCTTCACCCGGCACGTGACGGCGCTGGACCTGCTGACGGCGGACGGATCGGTCCGCGCGGTGCTGCCGGGCACCCCGCTCTTCGACGCCACCGCCGGCGGACTGGGGCTGACCGGGATCGTCCTCGCCGCCACCCTGCGCTGCCGCCGGATCGCCACCTCGCTGATCTCGGTGGACACCGAGCGGGCGGCGGACCTCGACGATCTGCTCGCCCGGATGGCGGGGAACGCCACCCGGCCGCCGTACGAGAGCGCCTGGATCGACCTGATGGCGCGCGGGCGGGCCACCGGCCGCGCGGTGCTGGTCCGGGGCGCGCACGCCCCGCTCGACGCGCTGCCGGCCCGCGACCGGCGGGCCCCGCTCGACGCGCCCGCGCTGCTGCCGCGCCTGCCCGCCGTGCCCGCCTTCGCACCGACGGGCCTGCTCGGCCGCACCGCGATGGGACTGGTCAACGAGATGCGCCACCGGGCGGCGCCCCGTGCCCGCACCGGTGCGCTGCGGAGTTTCGACACCTTCTTCCGCTGCCCCGACGCCCTGCCCCGGACGCCCGCTCCGGCCGGGCGGGGAGGTTTCGTGCGCTACCAGTTCACGGTCGGCCCCGGCCGGGAGGAGACGCTGCACCGGGTGGTGCGCCGGCTCTCCACCCGGGCCTGCCCGTCCTCGGTCGCGGTGCTCGAACGGTTCGGCGCGGGCGGCCCCGGCTGGCTGTCGTTCCCGGCGCCCGGCTGGTGCCTCGCCCTGGACGTACCGGCCGGGCTGCCGGGCATCGGCCGCCTCCTGGACGGGCTGGACGACGAGGTGGCCGCCGCCGGGGGACGGGTCAGTCTGGCCCGGGACTCCCGGCTGCGGCCGGAGTCGCTGGCCGCGATGTACCCCCGGGTGGCGGAGTTCCGCGAGCTGCGGGCCCGTACCGACCCGACCGGCGCGTTCCGCTCCGACCTCGCGCGCCGGCTCGGGCTCTGAAGCACGCCCGACAGCGCACGCCCCACCGCCCGCTCGTACCGCCATCGCACGCCCGGCGCCTCACGCCCCGGGACCGCACGCCCTGCCGGCACCGCACCCCGTCCCGCCATCGAGCCCGTCCCCCCAGGAGTGTTCCCGTGAAGGACGCCTTCGGCGCCCCGCAGTCCCTGCTCGTCCTCGGTGGCACCTCACGGATCGCCCTGGCCACCGCGCGACGGCTGATCGCCCTGAGGACCCGGACGGTCCGGCTCGCCGGCCGGCCGTCGACCGCGCTGGAGTCCGCGGCGGACGAACTGCGGGAACTGGGCGCCGAGGTCTCCACGGTGGAGTTCGACGCGCTGGACCCGGAGTCGCACGCGTCGGGGCTGGGCAAGGTGTTCGCGGAGGGGGACGTGGACGCCGTGCTGCTGGCCTTCGGCGTCCCGGGCGACCAAGCCCGCGACGAGGAGGACCCGGCCGCCGCCGCGCTGGTCGCCCGGACCAACTACGTGGGGGCGGTCTCCGCCGGTCTGGTGTGCGCGGGCGCGCTCCAGGCGCAGGGCCACGGTTCGCTGGTGGTGCTCTCGTCCGTCGCCGCCGAGCGCGCCCGGCGCGAGGACTTCATCTACGGCTCCAGCAAGGCGGGCGTGGACGCGTTCGCGCAGGGGCTCGGTGACGCGCTGTACGGCACCGGGGTGCAGGTGCTGGTGGTGCGCCCGGGGTCCGTACGGACCGGCCCCACGGCCGGAGCGCCGGAATCGGCGCTGGACACCACTCCGGAGGAGGTCGCCGACGCGATCGTCACGGGGCTGCGGCGGGGCTCGGAGACGGTGTGGGTGCCGGGCGGGCTGCGGGTGGTGATGTCGGCGCTGCGGCATGTGCCGCGCCCGCTCTTCCGCCGGCTCCCCGCCTCGCGCTGAGGGCGGTCAGTACCCCTGTCTGCGGGACCAGGCGAGCATCCTGGCCGCGCCGATGAGGAAGGTCGCCGACCAGGTCACCACGAAGGCGACCACCACCCAGAGGTTCCCGGTGACCATGCCGGTGCCCAGCAGGACGAAGGAGACCACGGCCAGCAGGACGAACGTCCGGCGGGACCGGATCAGCCGGCCGAGGGGGCCGGGGCGGTGCGGGGTGCCGGTGAGCCCGTCCGGCGCGGGGGCGGCGGGGGGTGCCGGTGACCTCCGAGGGCCGGCGGCCGGGGGCTCGCGGCCCGGTCGCGCACCGGGGGCGTCCCGGCGCGACCCCGCCGTGCCGGGCCCCTCGCGCGGTGGCTTCTCCAGGAGGTCGCGCTCGCCACCGGCGTTGAGCTCACCCTCGACGTCGCGCCCGAACTGGACGGCGGGATCGTCCGGGAAGTCGCGTGCGAGCGAGGCTTCCAGTTGCGCCAGTATCTGGCGTTCACGGCTGGAGAGCGGGACCACGCGGACCACCTCCGCGACAGTGGGGAACGACGGAGCGACGGCATGGGGCCGCTGCTCCTACCTGTGGAAGAATTTTCCCACTCGAACGGCCCACTGTCCCCCCGGCGCCGGAGGCCCCAGGTCAGCCGTGCAGCGAGGGCTCGTCGGCCGAGAACCCGCTCTGCGCGGGCAGTGCGGACACCCCGCCGCCGGTGCCGAACGGGAACTCGTTGATCTTGCGCCAGACGCCGTCGGGGCCCTGCTCGTAGAGCGCGAAGGAGGTGCAGGTCCAGGCGGCCTCGTACTCCGCGAGCTCCTCGTACGCCCGGTCCATGGCCGCCTCCGCGATGGAGTGCGCGACCGTGACGTGCGGGTGGTAGGGGAACTGGAGCTCACGTGTCAGCGGTCCGGAGGCGTCCCGGACCCGCTTCTGGAGCCAGGCGCAGGAGGAGGCGCCTTCGACGACCCGGACGTAGACGACGGGCGAGAGCGGGCGGAAGGTCCCGGTCCCGCTCAGCCGCATCGGGAAGGGCCGGCAGTCGGCGGCGATCTTGGCGAGGTGCGCCTCGACGGCCGGCACCCCGTCCGCCTCGGCCCCGGTCGGCGGCAGCAGGGTGATGTGGGTGGGGATGCCGTGCGCGGCCGGGTCCCCGAAGCCGGCACGGCGCTGCTGGAGCAGGGTGCCGAAGGGCTCCGGGACCGCGATCGAAACGCCGAGCGTTACGGTCCCCACGTCGTTCTCCTCTGTCGTCGATCGATGATGCCCGATGACCGCGCGCGCCGGGGCGCCGCGGCACCGGCGGTCGCACGGGGCCGTCGCCGCAAGTGTGCCGCGCGGTGCCGTGCTCCCGCCAGGGTCCTTCGACTCAGTGCTTGGCGGGCAGGAAGCCCATCCGGTCGTACGCCTGCGCCAGCGTCTCCGCGGCGACCGTCCGAGCCTTCTCCGCGCCCTTGGCCAGCAGCGAGTCCAGCGTCTCCGGGTCGTCCAGGTACTCCTGGGTACGGTCACGGAACGGCGTGACGAACTCCACCATGACTTCGGCGAGATCCGTCTTCAGCGCGCCGTACATCTGACCCTCGTACTTCTGCTCCAGCGCCTGGACCGTCGTGCCGGTGAGGGTGGAGTAGATCGTCAGGAGGTTGCTGACGCCCGGCTTGTTCTCGGCGTCGTACCGGATCACCGTGTCGGTGTCGGTGACGGCGCTCTTCACCTTCTTGGCCGTGGTCTTCGGGTCGTCCAGGAGGTTGATGAGGCCCTTCGGCGTGGACGCCGACTTGCTCATCTTGATCGACGGATCCTGGAGGTCGAAGATCTTCGCCGTCTCCTTGAGGATGTACGGCGCCGGGATGGTGAAGGTGTCGCCGAAGCGGCCGTTGAAGCGCTCGGCGAGGTCGCGGGTCAGCTCGATGTGCTGGCGCTGGTCCTCGCCGACCGGTACCTGGTTGGCCTGGTAGAGCAGGATGTCCGCGACCTGGAGGACCGGGTACGTGAAGAGGCCGACGGTCGCCCGGTCGGCACCCTGCTTGGCGGCCTTGTCCTTGAACTGGGTCATCCGGGAGGCCTCGCCGAACCCGGTCAGGCAGTTCATCAGCCAGCCGAGCTGCGCGTGCTCGGGGACGTGGCTCTGCACGAAGAGCGTGCACCGCTCGGGGTCGAGGCCGGCGGCCAGCAGCTGGGCCGCGGCGAGGCGGGTGTTGGCCCGCAGCTCCTTCGGGTCCTGCGGCACGGTGATCGCGTGCAGGTCCACCACCATGTAGAAGGCGTCGTGGGACTCCTGCAACGCCACCCACTGGCGCACCGCGCCCAGGTAGTTGCCGAGGTGGAACGAGCCTGCGGTGGGCTGGATTCCGGAGAGCACGCGAGGTCGGTCAGAGGCCATGTGCCCATTGTCTCAGGTGCGCAACCGATCCCGGGCAGCCGGTACTCGGGAATCGGCGGCGGGCGCCGGGGCGGCCCAGTTCAGCGGTGCGCGGGGCCGCCGGAGCGGACGGTGAGAGGAGAAACACGTTGCCGGGACCGGCCCGGCGTGCGTGGCGGGACGGGCACGCCGGTGGGGCGGCGGGTTTCCCGGGCGGCACGGCGACGGAACGATACAAAGTGGGCACGACCTGCCCGCCGCCTTCGATCCCCGGGCGTCACCCGCCCGGCCCGCACCGCGTCCGCACGCGCCGCACGACGAACGGAGACCCCGTGTCGACCACGGAGAACACCCTCGCCTCCACCGAGGCCCACAGCGCGCACAACTACCACCCGCTGCCCGTCGTCGTCGCGACGGCGGAAGGGGCCTGGATGACCGACGTGGAGGGGCGCCGCTATCTCGACCTGCTGGCCGGGTACTCGGCGCTCAACTTCGGCCACCGCAACCGCAGGCTGATCGACGTGGCGAAGGCGCAGCTGGACCGGGTGACGCTCACCTCGCGGGCCTTCCACCACGACCGGTTCGCCGCGTTCTGCACGGAGCTCGCCGAGTTGTGCGGCATGGAGATGGTGCTGCCGATGAACACCGGTGCGGAGGCGGTGGAGACCGCCGTGAAGACCGTGCGCAAGTGGGGGTACACCGTCAAGGGCGTCCCGGACGGCATGGCCAAGATCATCGTGGCGGCGGACAACTTCCACGGCCGCACCACCACGATCGTCAGCTTCTCCACGGACCCGGAGGCGCGCGCGGACTACGGGCCCTACACCCCCGGGTTCGAGATCGTGCCGTACGGCGATCTCACCGCGATGCGCGACGCGATGACGGACAACACGGTGGCGGTGCTGCTGGAGCCGATCCAGGGCGAGGCCGGGGTGCTGGTGCCGCCGGAGGGCTATCTCGCCGGGGTCCGCGAGCTGACCCGGGAGCGGAACGTCCTCTTCGTCGCGGACGAGATCCAGTCGGGCCTGGGCCGCACCGGGCGGACCTTCGCCTGCGAGCACGAGGGCGTGGTGCCGGACATGTACGTCCTGGGCAAGGCGCTCGGCGGCGGGGTCGTGCCGGTGTCGGCGGTGGTGTCCTCGGCGGCGGTGCTGGGGGTGTTCCGGCCGGGCGAGCACGGCTCGACGTTCGGCGGCAACCCGCTGGCGTGCGCGGTGGCGCTGGAGGTGATCGCGATGCTCCGCACCGGCGAGTACCAGGGGCGGGCGGCGGAGCTGGGCGCCCATCTCCACCGCGAGCTGGGCCGGCTGGTGGGCGGCGGCGCGGTGGAGGCGGTACGCGGCCGGGGGCTGTGGGCGGGGGTGGACGTCGCCCCGGCGCTGGGCACCGGGCGGGAGATCTCGGAGCGGCTGATGGAGCGAGGGGTCCTGGTGAAGGACACCCACGGCTCCACCATCCGGATCGCGCCCCCGCTGGTGATCGAGCGGGAGGACCTCGACTGGGGGCTCGACCGGCTCCGCGCGGTGCTGAGCGAGAAGTAGCCCGACGGGGGGTGTGGGGCCGGGGGGTGCACCCCGCC
>NZ_JBHWZJ010000203.1:0-12836 GCF_042728415.1 Streptomyces sp. NPDC060198
GGTTTCCCCGGTCGGGCCCGCCGTGTCAGAGGAGGCTGAGCTTCTCCTCGATGTAGAGGACGAACGCGGAGAACGTGACGAACGTCCCGCCGCCGTACGCGGCTCGCTCCAGGCCGGGCGCGCCGTAGTGCCAGGAGACGGTGAACGCGATCAGGCCGCCGACGAGTCCGGTGAGCAGGCCGGCGAGGATCGCGAGGACCCGGGCCCTGCGCTGGAGGCGCTCGATCTCGCGTTCCAGGCGCCCGGTCTCGTCGCGCGGGGCAGCGGGCGGGGGAGTGGCGGTGGTCATGGAAGCCGTCCTTGGTCGGTCCGGAAGCCTTCGCCGGCGGGGCGGGTGCTTCACCGCAGTGGTGCGGTACGACCGATCCAAGGGAGTGGGCGACGGCCAGCCCAGCGTTCACCCGTACCTGGATGATCCGGTACGCGGTCAGAACTGTTCATGCGGGTCAGCCGGTTGATCGACCGTTACGGACCGCGCTGGCCGACCGTCCCTGATCGCCCCGGCGGGCATGATCCTTTTGTCGGGTGAGAGCACTGAAATGATCATGTGTCGGATGCTGGGATGATTCATGGTCACACATGCCGATCAGGCCCGGGTCCGACGGAGGCTCACCGCACGATGATCGACCAGCTACGTGATGATCTGGCCCAGGCTGATTCCTGGGTGAAGTACCGAAAGGTCCTCAAAGCCTTCCGCGAGGTGTACGGACCGCCGTTCAGCGAGATCCCGCCGTACGCGCGCGACCGCCTGGGCGTCCGGGACGCGCCGTCGAAGACCACGTTCACGAACCTGACGAACAACGAGGACGACGCCCCGAAGTGGGCGCACGTCACGCTCTTCGTCAGGGTCTGCGTCCACTACGCCGCCGAGAACAAGGAGGAGATGGGCGGGGCCGCCGAGGTGCTGCCCGAGGTCCTCGTGCTCTGGAAGAGAGCCTTCGTGGGCCTCGGCGGCAAGGTCCCCCAGCCTCCCGCGCAGAAGACGCCCCCGGCTCCGGCCGCAACGGCCGCAACGGCCGTGCCGCCGGCCCGCACCTCCGCCCCCGCCGGCTCCCGGGCGCCCGGCGGGAAGCCCCGGTCCGTCTGGTCCTCGGGCCTCGACCGGGCGCGTGGATGGCCCAAGGCCGTCACGGTGCCTGCCGCCGCCGTCCTCGTCCTGGCCCTCGGCACGGGAAGCTACCTGCTCGTCGACACCCTCCTGGACCCGGGCAGGGACCCGGCCGCATCGAAGACCGCGGACGGCGACCCGGCCCCCTCCGCCACCCGTCCCTCCGGCACGCCCTCGACGTCGCCCACCACCGCCACCGACCCGGGCGCCCCGCCGACGGGCACCGCGCCCTCCAGCGCCACGACCGCCCCGGGCGGCGGCGTCCCCGGCACCACCACCGGGTCCGGCAGCGAGAGCGGCACGTCCGGCGCCGGCTCCTCCGGGGCGTCGTCCGGCACCGATGGGACGACCGGGACCACCACGACGGGCGGCACCACCGGCACCACGACCTCCTCGTCCTCCTCGGGCGGCGGCGGGACCAGCGGCACGGACACCACCACCGGCTCCGCGAACACCTCCACGACGAGCAGCGGCACCACCACGAGCTCCGGGACGAGCGGCGCCGCCGAGGCCGAGCAGCCCTGGATCTCCTCCACCATCGACTGGACGGACAACGGAGGCGCACCCACCACCTACGTGTACGACTCCTACAAGGCCGGCGGCGAGGGAACGAACACCGGGGTCTACCCCGCAGGCGAGGCGATTTCCGTGAAGTGCCAGGTCACGGGCGGCCGGGTCATCGACGTGAACAAGAAGGGGCCCTACAGCGGGCCCGATCCGGTTCGCAACGGCATCTGGTACCGGATGCCCACCGGCCAGTGGGCCCCCGCGGTCTACGTGAACACCGGCCGCTCCAGCCTGCCCACCTGCAGTCCTGCGGATTCCTGACCTGCCAGGCCGACTCGTCTCTCAGGTGCCTGCGTGCCGTGTCCTCGATCCTCGCGGCCACGGATGCGTCAGCCTGGTCGCGTCCCCCCGCAACAAGGGCGCGACCGGGCCGTGTGAGCGCGGCGGAGGCCGGAGCGGGCCAGCGGCCGCAGCCGGGCTCGGGGCGGTCGAGGTACTTCCAGGTGCCGGACCCGACCGTGAGAACCAGTGGCTGAACAGCAGTTGGACACCTTCTGCGACGAAGACGACGAGGACGAGAAGGTGCGGGAAGCCCTCAGCGGCTTCAAGGAAACGGTCCGCCGCCTCGTCGCGGCGACCGGCCCCACGACCCATCAGCTGGCCGGCACGCACCACCTCGGCAAGGGAAAGGCCAGCACCTGGCAGACGGCGAAGCACGAGCGGCCCGGCATCCCGCCCCTGCGGTTCGTCGAAGTGCTGATCAAAGAAGCCAGGGACCGCGCGAATCTGACGATGAAAGCCTTCATACATCTTTGATAGTGAAAGGCTGATTCACATGCGATAGTCGCATAGCTGCGGGTAGGATGGTGGCATGGGATTGAGCTTGGAGGAGTCGCTGCGGCTGACAGTGGCCGCGCTGATGCAGGTGACGGGCGGCTCGCAGCGGTCGGTTGCGGGGGCGCTGGGGCTGACGCAGACGCAGGTGTCGCGCCGGCAGTCGGGCGCCATCTCGTGGAGCCTGCGCGACGTCGACCTCCTGGCCGAGCACTACGGCATCGGCGCGCTGGACCTGCTGGCGGGTCCGACCAGAGCGTGCGAGGCGCTGCCCGCCCACAGACGCCGTTCCGTCCGGACCGAAGCGAAGGGAACGAGCCGGTGAGCGACTTCGACGCGATCGACTCGCTGCTCGACACTGTCGGCCCGGAGGCCGAACTCCCGCCCTGTCACGTGCGCCGCGAGCTGCGGGAGCGGGCTCGGCTGTCCAAGGCGCAGGTGGCACGCGCGCTCGGCGTGAGCCCCTCAACCCTCAGCGGATGGGAAAGCGGCCGGGACCCGGCCGGCGAGATCCGCACGAAATACGCGTACCTGCTGGACGGGCTGAACACCAAGCTCGCCACCGAGACCGAGGCGGCGCCGGCTGCGGAGCAGCCCCCTGCACCAGACACAGCCGCGACCGTCACCCCCTCGTCTTCGCCGGATCCCGCGCAGGACGAGGACGAGGACGGGGACGACGTAGAACCGCTCGTCGTACCCGAACCGTGCGTGCTGTGCGGCCATCCGGCCGGACAACGCGTGGCGGGGTTCGCCCAGCACCTGGCCCCGGCCGACTGCCGGCCCATCGCCACCGAAGCCCCCGCCACCGCGCCCGCCCCGCCAGCCGAACAGCCCACCGCGCAAACCCCGAAACCGCCGCCGCGCACGACACGTCCGGCGCATGCGACACAGCGATCCAAAAACCCGGCCCGCCACGCGTTCCAGGAGCCGTCCGGCCCGGTCGACCTGATCCGCCATGCCGTGCAGGGCGCGCTCACCGAGCACCGGGGCGACCTCGACGCAGCCACGGCGGCGCTGTTGAAGCGCGCGATCCCGGACGCGATGCGACTGCTGGACGAGACCCGCAAAGGCGCCCGCTACGACGTGATCGCACACCCCTGGATCCCTGACATCCTCAAGAAACAGACCGCGCGCGGCGCCGACCAGATCTGGGAGGCCCGCCCCAAGTGGACCCGTCACGAACTCCCGCCCGGCCGGCACGAGGTGACCGCGCTCGACATCAACGGCGCTTACCTCTCCGCCCTCAAGACGCACCTTCCCCTGGGCCAGCTCGAGCACTCCACCGGCCCGGCCCACGACCGCCGTCGCTCCGGAGTCCACCTGATCACCCCGCCCGAGTGGGAGCACGAAGCGGTGCTGCCCAACCCGATCGGCCAGAGGGACGAGCCCGGCCCCCTGTGGGTCACCGAGCCGACGCTGCGCCTCCTGCTGCGCCTGTCCGGCCCGAAGCACCAGCTGTGCGCGCCTCCTCAGATCCACGAGTCGTACACCTCCGGGGCCACGGAGAACCTGCTGGAAAAGTTCCGCATCGCGTTGAAGGACGCCCGCGACACGGCGATCGAGCAGGGCGATACGGTGACGCTGGAGTACGTGAAGGCGATGTACTCGAAGTTCGTCTCCACGATGGGGGAGTCGAACTACAACCGGGAGCTCTACCGTCCGGACTGGATGCACCTCATCCGCAGCCAGGCCTTCGCCAATCTGTGGCTCAAGGCGCTCAAGGCCCATGACGAAGGCCTGGCCGTCGTCCGGGCGATGGGCACCGACGAACTCCACGTCATCGGCGACTGGCGCCGTGTCTTCGCCGAAGGGCGCAGTGTTACCGAGGTCAAGGTCAAGGACACGTACACCGCCGCAACCGACGCCGGTGAACACGCAGGAGAGAGGGAGTAGTGCCGGAGAAGAACATCGACTTCGGAAGGTTCGGCGCCCAAGGCATCAAGGGCAGCGACGCCGTCGCCCGCAAGCTCGACGAACTCGCGGGCGGCATCGCCACGCCCGTGACCGCCAAGCGTGGATGGACGGCGCGCCTGCACTATCTGACGAAGTCGGCCCAGACCCTGAAGGCAGCGCAGGACGCCGGACTCACAGTGACCCACCGGACGCTGAAAGCCTGGCTCGAGGGCGAACGCCGCCCCTCCAAGGCCAACCTGAAACGTATCGACCAGGTGTACCGGGCGGTTCGCCGGCGCAACGTCGCCCGCCATCTCCTCAGGCGCCTCGACCGCGACGGACGCGGAACGCGAGTGGAGATCCACCCGCTCAACCAGTCCCAGGTACCACAGCCGCTGCAGCGCGTGGTGGAGTACCGGACGATGAACGTGCGCCGCTGGGACCGAATCGTCGGCTCCTGGGCGGCCGGCGACCACCAGAGCCTCGACGCCGCGTGGCAGGACACGATCGTCGACCTCGGCTCCCAGTGGGGCCAGTACGAGTACGTCACCAACGTCGGCTTCGCCGCGTAGAGCCCTGCGCCGGAAGGTGGTCTTCGGCGCCTGCCGGGATGGCGTACGGTGGGGATACCGACGCGGGGTGGAGCAGCTCGGTAGCTCGCTGGGCTCATAACCCAGAGGTCGCAGGTTCAAATCCTGTCCCCGCTACTGCCGAAGAAGCCCGGATCTACACGATCCGGGCTCTTCCGCGTTCCCGGCACGAGCCCACGTCCGCCTCCTGCCCGGCTGGAGGCCCGGCCGCCCTTGCGGCCTGCCCGAGGTGTGGAACCGAGCACTCTGGGTTCACACTGGTCGAACACGTTCCCTGAGACCGCGCCGGTGCAGCCCCCGGCTCCTGCGGGGTGCGGCGTTCCGCCCTCAGGAGAAAGGCTCAGCCTCTCCTCGCCCAGACGCCAACTGGGGCAATACGAGGCACGGTTGCTGTACGTGCCTCTAGGATGACTGCCCGCGCCGGGGCCTCAAGCACCTCATCCGCACGCGTAACGCCCGCACGCCACGCCCCCGTCCGTCGCCCCGGCGGAGCAGGGAGATACGGAGCAGCTCGACCAGCACCTCATCCGCTTCTCCGCGTGCGGATTCCGCCCGCTGACCCATGCGCAGGACCCCCGGTCACCAGCCCGACGATCCCGGCCGGTCGCAACGACGGCGGCAAGAGCGCGGTCCGCAGCGCTGGCCTTCCTGCTGGGCGAACACCGTCTGACGGACGAGGACCGCACCTACCAGCAGGACGAGGGTGTCAAGGGACAGCGCTGCGCGAAGACATGGGTGGAGGGCGTCTTCCGCCTGGACACCGCCGAGCAGACAGCAGCCACCCCCTTACCGGCCGAAGTCCGCGTCCGGCTCCGCCACCCGGCGGCGCAGGCGAAGAAACCGCTCCCTCGCGTGTCCCCAAGCCTCTGAAACAAGACCGTTTATCGGGAAAACCGCCCGTAGCTCCCACCACCCTGGTTACGGTCTGTGCCCATGAGGTTCCTGCACACCTCGGACTGGCATCTCGGCCGCCGGTTCCACGGGGAAGATCTGATCGACCGCCAGCGCAAGGTCCTGGACCACATCTGCGCCACCGCCCGCACCCACAAGGTGGACGCCCTGCTGATCGCGGGCGACATCTACGACCGCGCCATCCCGAGCCTGGACGCGGTACGCCTGTTCGACCGGGCTCTGCACCAGCTCGCCGACCTCGGCATCCCCACCATCATGATCAGCGGGAACCACGATTCCGCCCACCGCCTCGGCACCGGCTCCGGCCTGTACGCCAAAGCCGGCGTCCACCTGCGCACCAACCCCGCCGACGCCGCCCGCCCCGTCCTCCTCGACGACGAACACGGCCCCGTCGCCGTCTACGGAGTGCCCTACCTCGAGCCCGCCCTGGTACGCACCGAGCTGGACGCCGAGACCGCCTCCCACCAGGCCGTTCTCACCTCCGCACTGGACCGCATCCGCGCCGACCTCGCCACCCGCCCGGGCACCCGCTCCGTCGTCCTCGCCCACGCCTTCATCACCGGCGCCACCACCAGCAGCAGCGAACGCGACATCAGCGTCGGCGGCATCGCCCACGCCGGAGCCGACCTCTTCGACGGCATCGACTACACCGCCCTGGGACACCTCCACCGCCCGCAGAGCGTCAACCCCCGCATCCACTACAGCGGCTCCCCGCTGGCCTACTCCTTCTCCGAGACCAACCACACCAAATCCCTCGCCCTGGCCGACCTGCCGGCCGACGGCCTCCCCACGATCACCCGCCACGACATCCCGGCCGGCCTCCACCTGCCGCTGGCCCGGCTGACCGGCCGCATCGAAGACCTGCTGACCGACCCCGCACACGAACCGCTCAACGAAGCCTGGCTGCAGGCCACCCTCACCGACACCGCCCTGCCGTACGAGGCGATGGCACGCCTCAGACAGCGCTTCTCCAAGACGCTGGACATGCGGCACGTACCCGCCGGCATCCCGGCACAGGCCACCGACACCCCCACCTACCGCGAACGGCTACGCGGCCGAGGCGACCTCGACATCACCCACGACTTCATCACCGCCGTGCGCGGCACCCCACCCACCACCGCAGAGGCAGACCTCCTGCAAGAGGCCGTCGACGACATGCGCGTGCGCGCCCAGGAGAAGGAAACCGTCTGACATGCGTCTGCACTCCCTGCGCCTGCAGGCCTTCGGCCCCTTCGCCCGTCGGCACACCGTCGACTTCGACGCCCTGTCCGCCGACGGCCTGTTCCTTCTGCACGGCGACACCGGCGCCGGCAAGAGCACCCTGTTCGCCGCCATCTGCTTCGCCCTCTACGGCCTGCCGCCCCACGAACGCAACATGCGCCTGCGCAGCGACCACGCTCCCGCGGATCTGCTGACCGAAGTGACCCTGGAAGTAACCCTGGCCGGCAAGCGCCTTCAGATCCGCAGGATCCCCGCCCAGAAGCGACCCCACCTGCGCAACAGTGCAGAGCTCGTCGACCAGAAGGCCGAAACCTACCTGCACCAGTGGGTCCTCGACGAACACGGACACGGCCGGTGGGAAGGCATCATCAAGTCCCACAAGGAAGCCGGAGAAGAGATCAAGTCCCTCCTGCGCCTGACCCGGCAGCAGTTCTGCCAGGTCGTCCTGCTCCCGCAGAACGAGTTCACCAAGTTCCTGCGCGCCGACGCATCCGAACGCCGCATCCTGCTCGGCACCCTCTTCGGCACCCGCCGCTTCGGCCTCATCGAAGAATTCCTCGCCACCCGCAAAACCCTCACCGCCAAGACGCGCGACGAGGCCCGCGCCGACGTCCTGCGCCTGGCCGAACGCATCCAGCAGGCAGCCGGCGACGACCTCGAACCCGCCCGGAACGCCCCCCGGGCCGACGACCCCGCCACCCTCACCGCACCCGCCCGCGCCTGGGCCACCGGCCTGCACCACCAAGCCCTCACCCGCCAAGACGCCGCCGACACCGACACCGAGACCGCCGCACAGCAGCTGGCCGAAGCCCGCCTGGCAGAACAGGCCGTACGCGACCTCCACCGTCTCCAGCAGGCCCACCGCACCACCGCACACGACCTCGAACTGCTCCACGAGCAGGCCGCCCACCACGACGAACTCGCCGACCGCCGCGACCGTGCCGCGAAAGCCCACCAACTGCAATCCGTCCTGGAGACCGCACACACCGCCGACCTCGAGCACACCCGTGCCCGGGACGACGACAGCCGCGCCCGCGCCCTCCTGCCGCCCGAACACGCATCCCTCGACACCGCCGGCCTCACCCACGCCGGCCAGCAGCTGCACGCCGCCACCGGCGCCGTCCAGGCACTCCTGCCCGACGAGGCCACCCTCCAACGCCACACGGCAGAACTGGCCGCACTCGACCGCGAGCGCCAGCAGCTCACCGAAACCCTCACCGACGCCCAGCAATGGCTCAACACCCTCCCGCAACGCCGCGCCGACCTTGCCGCACGCCTGGAAACCGCCCGCAGCGCGCAGGAGACCAGCCGCGAACTCACCCCCACCCTCAACCTCGCTGAAAAGCAGCTGGAAGCCGCCAGGCGCCGTGACGCTCTCGACCAGCAGATCAGCGCCGCCCACAAGGTCCTCAGCCAGGCCGAGAAGGACTTCGAGCAAGCCGCGCAAACGTACGTCGACATCCGGCGCCGGCGCACGGACGGCATCGTCGCCGAACTCGCCGGCCGGCTCGTCGACGGCGAAGACTGCCCCGTATGCGGTTCCCCCACCCACCCCGCACCCGCCACCGCCCAACCAGGCCAGCCCACCGCCGCCGACGAACAGGCCGCCGAAGCCGCCCACAACCACGCCCAGCAGAGCGAGAACAACGCCAAAGAGGCCCTGGCCCAGCTGAACGAACAGGCCGCCACAGCACGCGGCGAAGCCGGTGGCAACACCCCCCTCACCGACCTCACCGCCCACCGCACCGACCTCGCACAACACCTCGCCGACGCCCTCTCCCAAGCAGCCGACGCCGGACCAGCCGCCGAACAACTCACCCTCCTGGAAAAAGAACAGGCCGACACCGAACACACCCGCAACACCGCAACCGCACGCCTGGGCGCCGCCGACGCCACCTACGACAGCCTGCACACCCAACGCGAAGAGCTCACCCACCGCCTGGCAACCGCCCTCAACGGACACGCCACACTCGCCGACCGCATCACCCACCTCACCCAGCACGCCGGCCGACTCGAGACCGCCGCCGCATGCGCAGCCACCGTGACAACAACCGCCACAGACCGCCACAGCGCCACCACTCTCGCCGAGCAGGCAGCGCACACGGCAGGCTTCACCTCCCCGGCCGACGCCTTCGCCGCCCGCCTGCCCGACGACGAACTCACCGCGATCGACAAAGAGATCACCCACTGGCGTGAACAGCGCCTCGTACTGACCGCCCGGCTCGCCGACCCCGAACTGCAGGCAGCCATCACCCAGCCGCCGGCCGACCTCGAGCACGCCGTCACCGAACTGAACACCGCCACCACGACCCACACCCACACGGCAGCCCTCGCCACCCAAGCCGCCGACCGGACAACCACCCTGGCCACCCTCACTGCTCAGATGGACACCCAGATCCAGCGACTCGAACCCCTCGAGGACGCCTACCGCACCGTCGATCACCTCCACGGCCTCATCAGCGGCGGCTCACCCAGCAACCAGCTCCGCATGCAACTGGAGTCCTACGTCCTGGCAGCCCGACTCGAAGACGTCGTCGACGCCGCCAACACCCGCCTGTCACGCATGTCCCACCACCGCTTCACCCTCGTCCACTCCGACGACAGAGCCGCCCGAGGCGCCAAATCAGGCCTGGACCTCAAGGTCCTCGACGCCTGGAGCGGACACAAACGCCACACCGACACCCTCTCCGGCGGCGAATCCTTCTACGTCTCCCTGGCTCTCGCCCTGGGCCTCGCCGACATCGTCACCGCCGAAGCAGGCGGCCAGGCACTGGACACCCTCTTCATCGACGAAGGCTTCGGCACCCTAGACGAAGACACCCTCCACCAAGTCCTCGACGTCCTGGACTCCCTGCGCGCCCACGACCGCACCGTCGGACTCATCAGCCACGTCCCCGAACTCCGCCGCCGCATCACCCAGCGCCTGCACATCGCCAAGCACATCGACGGCTCCACCCTCACCCACCTGACCGAAACGGCCGAATGACCGCACGGCAGAACACGGGTCCCCGGCCACCCGCCGACCCGCTGCACCCAACCACTGCTGTACGCGAGAATGAACGCGAGTCAGCCCCTCACGTATGCCGAGGAACCGTGCAATGACCGCCCGCCCTCCTGCCACAGAACACACCGAGCGTCTGGTCCTGCGCACGGACCAGCAAAAGGGCCTCGTCAGTACGGTTCGCCACCTGCGCCGCCCGCGCACCCGCGGACACGCCGTCTCAGCCTGCGGTACCGGCAAGACCCTCTTCGCACTGCGCGTCGCCGAGGAACTCGGCGTGCGCCATCTGGCAGTGGCGGTGCCCAGCCTGGACCTGGTCGCGCAGTGGGCTGCGGCCGCCCGAACGGACGGCCGCAGCGAGCCGATGATCACCGTCTCCTCGCTGCGCGCCGCCTCCCACCCGCTCCTCGCCGACGCCGACGTCGACTCGGCCAACGCGGGGGAGTACCTCGCCTACTGGCTGGGCCGCCACCCCAAGGCGACGGTGTTCTTCACCTACGACTCCCTGTCCAAGATCGAAGAAGCCCAACACTCCGCAATCTTTCCTGCCCCCGTCTTCGGCCTGCTGATCGTGGACGAAGCACACGCCACGGCCGGCACCTGGGAGAAGAACTGGACCGCGCTGCACGACAACGAGCGCGTCCCTGCCGAACGCCGCCTCTACCTCACCGCCACCCCGTATGTATGGGAAGCCCCCCGCCTGACCGAGCCGCCCACCACCAGGGCGCAGCCCAAGCGCACCACCGCCACCGCACCGGCCTGGGACGACCCGGCCCTGCTGGCGACCATGGACCAGCCGAAGGTCTTCGGCCCCCGCCTGCACACCTACTCCCACGCCGACGCCATCGACGACGGCGTCCTGGCCGACTACCAGCTCGTCGTCCCCACCGTCACCGACACCGAACTGCGCACCGCCCTCACCGATCCCGAGGCCGGGCCCACCGCGCGCCGCACCACCGCCCTGCACCTGGCCATCCTCAAGGCCATGCGCGAGCAGGACCTGCGCCACGTGTTCGTCTACTTCCAGCAGATCGCCGACGCCGCCGACTTCGCCCGCCAGTTCGCCCACACCCTGCGCACCCTCCCCGACGACCTGCGCCCCGACTGGGCGGACCAGGTTGTCGTGCAGTCCATCGACGGCACCCACAACGCCCGCCGCCGCGCGGGCATCATCAACCGCTTCACCGACGCCGACCGCGGGGTACTGGCCAACGCCAAGATCCTCGGCGAAGGCGTCGACCTGCCGGCCGTCGACGGAGTCGTCTTCGCCGACCGCACCGCCAGCGTCCGCCGCATCGTCCAGGCGCTGGGCCGCGCCCTGCGCAAACCCCCCACCCTCAAGACGAAGACGGCCAGCCTCGTCATCCCCGCCTACATCCCGCCCGGCACCGACCCCACCGACCTCCTCGGCACCCCGTACGAGGCCCTGTGGCTGGTCACCGCCGCCCTGCGCCACCACGACCAGACCATCGCCGCCCGCGCCCCGCGCGGCAAGAACCAGCACCCCGCCCGCGACTCCCACACCTACATCACCCGCCGCTTCCGCTTCGACCACACCCTCGACCCTTCGGCGATCGCCCGCGCCCTAGACCTGCTGGTGTGGCCCGCCGGCGGCGCCGCCCTGTCCGCCCCCCGCCGCGCCGGACTCGCCGCCGCCGTCCGCTACCACGCCGAACACGGCCACCTGCGCGTGAGCGCCGACTACGAGGACGCCTACGGCTACCGCCTCGGCAGTTTCATCACCGGCCAGCGCACCGCCCACCAAGCCGGAGCCCTCGACCAGAGCTGGCTCGCGGAGCTCGAGGCCCTCGGCATGATCTGGGACGACCACGAGGCCACCTGGCAGGGCCACCTGGCCACCGTCGAGGCCTTCCACGCCGAACACGGCCACCTCGCCATCCCCGCGCAAGCGCCCGGCGGCCAGTTCCTGGCCGACCAGCGCGCCCTGGCCCGCAAGGGCCGCCTCACCGCCGTCCGCGACGCCCAGCTCACCGCCCTCGACGCGGACTGGAAACTCCCGCACGGCCCCGACTGGCACCGCAAGTACCACCTGCTGAAACGCCACCTCGAAGCCGGCAGCCACCCCGGCACGCTGCGCCGCGGCACGGTCATCCATGGAGTGAAGGCGGGTAGCTGGCTGCACCGCCAGTTCACCACCTGGGACCGGCTCGATCCCGGCCGGCGCGACCTGCTCGCACGCATCGGGCTCACCCCCGACCAGAAAGGCACCAAGGGCGAACCGGGCACACCGACACCGCGGCGACGCACGTTCGCGCAGACCGCCGAGATCCTCCAGCTCTTCGTGGAGCGCTGGGGACGCACGCCCGGCGCCCGCGAGTGGATCGAGGTCGACGGCGAACGCGTCATGATCGGCCCATGGCTCGCCAAGGCCAGCACCAAGCGCAAGGCCGGTCAACTTCCTCTGAGCCAGGCACAGTTGATGTCACGGATTCTGCAGGAGGACTGGAGTGCTCCTCAGGCGGACTGGACCACCGCCCCCGGCTTCCGCCCTGCAGAGGGGCCCGATGCCCCGTGACACTCGCTGACTGCCACGACCGCGGCGGAGCTGGTCGCTGCGGCGAAGCAGTTCTTCTGCTCGGGCTGAACCCGCTGCCGCAGCCTGCCGCGCCGCACGGATCGACGCCCGGCTCGTGATGCCGCACCGGCGCCGAAAGGGCGAGGAGCTGCCCGGCTGGAAGCAGGCCCACAACACTCGCCTCCGTGGCGGGCGAGTTACTCCCCGCTCTGGTGGCCGGGTGCGTCGATCGGC
>NZ_JBHWZJ010000204.1:0-12763 GCF_042728415.1 Streptomyces sp. NPDC060198
CCATCATTCGTTCCCGGTGTGCTTCAGCCCTTCGGTAGGGGAGTCGGAGCCTTCAGAGTCTCCGGCAGGGAACTCTCCGTGAGACAGCCCACCTCCCGCGCCACCGCGAGCGCCGCACCGTGGGCGGCCTTGAGCAGCAGCCCGGGCCTCACCGGCTCTTCGTCGCGTGTGACCGATCCGTGCGAAGTGCGCAACTCCACGTCGAGTGCGACGCCCGGTGCGGCGCCGCCGCCGACCGGGCAATGGAGGGACACCGCACCCCAGGTCTGCGACGCGGTCGCGTAGGGCGCGGTGCTGCTGTGCACTCCGTGGGCCGTGAGGTCGTACACGGAACTGATCGCGGTGCTGTGCCAGGTACGGTCGCCCGCCTTGATCCGCGTCCAGCGGGTGGACACCTGGAAATCGCCTCGGCCACCCGGGTTGCCGGGTTCCGCTAGACACAGGTAGAGCCGTTCGCCGCTGCCGGTCGCCGGCAACCCCGAATTCCGCAGCTTCTCGGCCGCGTCGGCGACCGACCGGACCTCTGTCGGACCGGATCCGGGTGACTCGGTGAAGCGCGCGGACTTGGTCAGCTGTTCCAGCGCGACCCCTCCGTCCGCTCCGAGGAGACCTGAGCAGACCTGCCGGCCGGTCTCTCCGGGAGCCACCGGCCGTGAGGCCGAGGGCGTGCCGGGACCGTCCGACGAACCCGAGCAGCCGCCGAGTACCGCCGCCGACATCACCACGGCGAGAGGCGGGGCCGCTTTCCTCAGGATGGATTTCATGTGCCCGACCTCACGTGGTGGGGAGCTGACCGACATTTTCCTGTTGCTGACTGCCGCTGTTGTAGCCGAGTTGCTGGGCCCGTGTGAGGGCGTCGCTCAGTTTCCGGTAGTTTTCGCCGTCCCAGGCGCTCGACGCGTCGGCCTCCTGCAGGACTGCGTGCCCGGGCCTCCAGGAGGCGGCGAAGCCGCTCGCGTACACCTCGTTCCCCTCCGCGTGGTACTTCTCCGAGTTGTCCCGGTGGTGCGCCTCCGCGTACTCGTCGAGGTTCTTCTCGATGAGACCGCCCACGACTCCCTCGGTCTGTTCCCCCACGATCGGAACCACGGTCGCGGCCACCCCGGTCGTTGCTTCGGGGGTGAGCGAGAAGAGGCCGCCCGTGACCGCGCCGGCGATCATCTTGTCCCGCTCGATACGGGCGTCGACCGCGTCGTTGTACTTCTTGTCCGCCTCCACCCCGCCGGCCTTGATCTCCTCCGCCCGCGACCGGTCCAGAACGCCCTGGACCTCGGCGCCGTTGCGCAGGACCGTCTCGGCCTCGCTGGACGAGACGTCGCCGTCCGCCTCGATCGTGGGCGGGTGCTCGTGGAGCAGCGACGTGGTGTACACCTGCTGGGCGGTGCCCAACGACGCGTAGGCGTCGGGGTCCTGGCCGAGGGTGCTGATGAACTTGGTGAGACCGAGCTCGCTGTTGTCGAAGTGGGCCCGCTCGGCCGACGAGGTGCGTCCGCCGTCATCCAACGCGTACACCGACTTCTCGGCGTTGCCGTCCATGGCCCAGTTGATGTCGTCGATGTAGGCGGCGCCGATACTGCCCAGACTGTCGCCGATCCCCTCCTGCCCGGCCAAGAGCTGCGCACCGCTGAGGCCGGTCTGCTTGTCGCCTTTGTACTCGGCGTCCTGCCCGTAGCGCTCCACGACCCGCTGCGCGACGGCGGCGGTCTCGCTGTCGCGGTGCAGCTGCGGCGGGTCGGCGTCGTAGGGGGCGCCCTTGGTCGCCGACTCCAGGGCGTGCCCCAGCGAGTCGTATCCAGCGATGGTCTTGGCGTCGGTCTTCGCGTGGTCCTCGAACCACTCACGGTCCTCGGTGAGGTAGTCGAAGTTCGTTCCCTCGTCGAAGAAGTCCGTGGAGGCCTCGGCGTTGTGCCCCAGGGCTTCCATGAAGCCGGTCATCGGGTCGGAACCGGCGTCGTTCCCCGCCCCGTAGTGAAGCCGCTCGAAGGCGCCGGAGTGGTTCCACGGGAGGACATCCTCGCGCGTGGTCCGCCTCTGGAGGCCGCCGACCTCGTCGGAGGTGTTCTCCTTCTCGAACGCGATCAGACTGTCCCCGTAGCTCTTCAGGAAGTCGTCCTCGTACGCGCCGTTCCGCATCAGGTTGCTCATCACCTGGTACCCGTGGACGCGGTCCTGCCCGGGGGTGCCGACATCCTTTCCGCCCGCCACCAGGAGATCCCTCTGCCACTGCGCCATGTCGCCGCTGCCCGAGTGCGTGGCCGTCGCCAGGGTGGCGCCGAGGCTCGACTCCAGCCCGCCGAGCAGTCTCATCCGGGCCCGCATCTCCTCCGAGAGGCCGCTCCCGGAGCGGGGGTGCACATAGAACTGCTGGTCGTCGGCGAGGTCGGCGTAGAGCGAGAGAGTCTTCTCAGGCCCGAGATCCGTCGCAAAGCGCTCGGCGAACAGCGGATCGTCCTTGTTCTCCTTCATCAGCGCGATGAGCCGGGTGAGCTCCGTGTTCGACATGTCGGAGCCCTTGGAGTAGAGCGCGGCCGCCTCCTTGGCGTCCTTGAGGGCGTTGGCGGCGGAGTCACGGTCCTGGTAACCGGCGTCGGAGAAGCCGTACTTCGCCCGGTCCACGAGGAGTCGAAGCGCCTCGTCCGCGGTGGCGTCGCTCTCGGTGGCCTTGGTCAGGATGGACTGGACCTCCTCGCGCAGCCGGTCCACGTCCTGCCGGCTGTGCTCGGGCACCTGGGTTCCGGCGGCGGCGCGGTCCGGGTGGATGTTCATGTCGACGGCGAACGTGCCCTGTCCGGTGTCCCTGACCGTGAGGTTCTTCGCCACCCCGCGCTCGATCGCGGCGACGAGCTGCCCCCGGTAGGAGACGAGTTCATCGCGGGTGTCACCGAGGATGGCGGCGATGCTGCTCGCCTGGGTGTGCGCGTCGGTGAACTCCGCGGCGGTCTTCGTGACGAAGTCGCGGGTGACGTTGGCGTTGAGGCCTGCCCAGTCGGCCTTCACCGCCGTTGCCTTCAGACCGTCTTGGGCCTCGTCCTGGAGTGTCTTCAGGCTCTTGACCTGCCGTTCCCAGTCCGAGACGGCCGAGTCGAGCGCGGAGAAGTTGCCGAAACGCAGTGCGTCGAGATCCATCAGCGCTCCGCCCGCCGGCCGGATATCGCGTCGGGCCGTGAGACCGGGCCGGCCGGGCGGACGCGGATCCCGCACCTGGCGGGCGCACACCCGGCATATGAGCTCCCGGCATACGGGGCCCTGCTACGGGCGAGGAGGTCCGGCATGCGGGCGTGGACGTCTTTCGCGCGCCACGGTCCTTTACGCCTCCGGAACGCCGAATTCCCCATGGTCGACGGAACGTCCCGACGAACCCGGAGATCACCTCGCGGGTCTTCTCCGTGGTTTCCGCGCGCCCGTGTCGGGTGCTTCCTTCGCGTGTCCGGCAAACGCCGGTCGGCCGCATCCGAATTCCATGGTTCCCACTCGTGCCACGCCATTTTTCGCCGGGTACCTTCCCGTCGCTCTCCGCGCGCACGGGGGCGCGGGAGACCCTGGTGAACATCGTCCGGACCTGTCGCGCACGGCGCCGCGGGAACGCCGTGCACGACGGCGTGCGGACCGCGTGCCCGGCACATCGTCCCGCGCGTCCCCGGTCCGTGGCGCACTCGGAGGACGGCCGCCGCTCGTCCGCCCGGGGGACGGAGGGGCGATCACATGTTCGCGCGTACAGATGTGTTCGGTCGTACGACTCCCGAGCGTACGGCGGCAGAGTGATTTCGTGGGTGGTAATGCGCCACGCCGCGGAGGAATGGCGGAAATCGCTGACAGAGATCCGGCCGGTCCTCCGGAATTCCGGAGAACCGGAATCGTGCGTCCGGAAAGAGGACGTCCTTGTGGAGCGAGACCGGTCCGTAAAGCGAGACCGGGCCGGGCGCCCCGAAAGGGGTACCCGGCCCGGTGAGCGCCGTACTGCTCGGGGCCTACCGCTCCCCGTCCACCAGCCCCGTCTGCACCAGCGGGTTGCCCCGGCGGCGGGAGACGAACACGCCCCGGCCCGCGGGCATCGGACGCGGGCGGACGTTGCCCATGATGTCGCCCTCGTTCGGGTCGCCGGACAGCAGCAGCCCTTGGGCGCCCAGCTCGGTCATCCGCTGGATGAACGGCTCGTACGCGGCCCGTCCCGCGCCCGCGGAGTTACGGGCGATGACGAAGCGCACGCCCACGTCCCGTGCGAACGGGAGCAGTTCGGTGAGCCTGCCCAGTGGATTGCCGCTCGACGTGGAGACCAGGTCGTAGTCGTCGACGACCACGTACACCGTCGGGCCCCGCCACCAGCTGCGGTCCCGCAACTCCTGCGCGGTGACCGTCGCCGACGGGGTGCGCCGCTGCATGAGGTCGTACAGCGCCTCCATGTGGTGCTCCATGTTGTTGGACATGGGCACGTACTCCGCCAAGTGCGACGGCGGGGTGACGTCCAGCAGCGAGCGCCGGTTGTCGATGACGAAGAGCTTGCAGGCGTTGCCGTCGTAGCGCTCCGTCAGCTGCTTGATGAGCAGGCGCAGCAGGTTGGACTTGCCGGACTCGCTCTCCCCGAACACCATCAGGAACGGGTCGTGCTCGAAGTCGACGAAGACCGGTTCCAGGTTGTTCTCGTCGATGCCGAACGCGATGCCGCGCTCCGGGTGCGCGTCACCCGGCGGCAGCGCCGAGGCGGGCAGTTCGCGCGGCAACAGACGCACGGCCGGTGCCGGGGACGCCGTCCAGTGGCGGGCGACCTCCTGATTCATCGCGGCGGTCGCCTCGGAGAGGTCGCTGTCGGAGTTGATGCTGTCGATGCGCGGGACCGCCGCCATGAAGTGCAGCTTCTCCGGTGTCAGACCCCGGCCCGGCACGCCGGCCGGCACGTTGACGGCCGACTTGCGGTCCAGCTCGGAGTCCATGACGTCGCCGAGTCGCAGCTCCAGCCGGTTCATCAGGTGGTCCTTGAGGTTGGCGCGCACCTCCATGGACCGCGAGGCGGTGACGACCAGGTGGATGCCGTACCCGAGACCGCGTCCCGCGATGTCGAGGACGGCCGGCTCCAGGCCCTCGTAGTCGGTGCGGAAGTTGCCCCAGCCGTCGATGATCAGGAAGACGTCGCCCCACGGCTGGTCCTCCACCGTCACCTGGCCGCGCTCGCGCATCCTGCGGAAGGTGGCGATGGAGTCGATTCCCGCGCTGCGGAAGTACTCCTCACGCCGCGTCAGGATGCCGTACACCTCGGAGACCGTACGCCGTACCCGCTCGGGGTCCAGACGCGACGCGATGCCGCCGACGTGCGGGAGACCGCTGACCGACGCCAGACCGCCGCCGCCGAAGTCCAGTCCGTAGAACTGCACCTCGTGCGGGGTGTGGGTGAGCGCGAAGCCCGCGATGAGGGTCCGCAGCAGCGTCGACTTGCCCGACTGCGGACCACCGGTGATCTGCATGTGCCCGGCGGCACCGGAGAAGTCCCGGTACAGCGTGTCGCGCCGCTGCTCGAACGGCTTGTCGACCACGCCGAGCGGGACGACCAGGCGCCCCGCACCCTCGAACCCCGGCTGGGTCAGACCGCGCCCCTGCACCGGCGCGAGGCCGGGCAGCAGCTCGTCCAGCGACGGCGGGTTGTCCAGCGGCGGCAGCCACACCTGGTGCGCGGAGGCGCCGCGCCCCTCCAGCCGGCGCACGATCACGTCCAGCACGGTGTCCGCGAGCGCGTCGTCCTCGGACGCGCGGGCCTCCGGCACGTCCGGCCGCTGTGTCGGCTCCACGTACCGCACCGGGACCGGCGCCGCCGTGAAGGCGACCGGCCGGCGGTCCACCGGCAGCGGCCCGCCGGGCATCGACGCCCGCTCCGCGCCCGTGCGGTAGACCCCGGAGACGTACGCCGCCTTGAACCGGACCATCTCGTCGGTGCCGTACTTCAGGTAGCCGGAACCCGGCACGTTCGGCAGGTGGTAGGCGTCGGGCACGCCGAGCGCCGCGCGGGACTCACCCGCCGAGAAGGTCCGCAGGCCGATCCGGTACGACAGGTACGTCTCCAGCCCGCGCAGCCGGCCCTCCTCCAGGCGCTGCGAGGCCAGCAGCAGGTGCACGCCGAGCGAACGGCCGATACGGCCGATCTGCACGAACATCTCGATGAAGTCCGGCTTCGCGGTGAGCAGCTCGCTGAACTCGTCGATCACCAGCACCAGCGAGGGGATCGGCAGCAGCGGGGCACCCGCTGCGCGCGCCTTCTCGTAGTCGTGGATGTTGGCGTAGTTGCCGGCGTCGCGGAGCATCTCCTGCCGCCGGTTCAGCTCACCGCGGATGGAGTCGCCCATGCGGTCCACCAGCGTCAGATCGTCCGCGAGGTTCGTGATCACGGCGGCCACGTGCGGCATCTGCGCCATTCCCGCGAAGGTGGCACCGCCCTTGAAGTCGGCGAGGACGAAGTTCAGCGTCTCCGACGAATGCGTGACGGCGAGCCCCAGCACCAGCGTGCGCAGCAGCTCCGACTTGCCGGAACCCGTCGCGCCCACGCACAGGCCGTGCGGGCCCATGCCCTCCTGCGCGGCCTCCTTCAGGTCGAGCATGACCGGGGTGCCGTCCTCGCCGACACCGATCGGGACGCGCAGCCGCTCCGCCTGCGAGCGGGGACGCCAGGTCCGGGAGACATCCACCGAGGAAGCGTCCCCGAGGTTCAGCAGATCGGTGAACTCCAGGTTGGCCAGCAGCGGCTCGTCGTCGTCCCCGCCCGCCGCCACGTTCAGCGGGGCCAGCTGGCGGGCCAGTGCCTCCGCGGCCTCGTAACTCAAGTGATCCGGCAGGCCCTCGTAGACCAGCCCGTGGCCCGACTCCAGCTGGAGCGTCTGCGGATGGACCACCACGGACAGCCCGCCGCGGGCACCGGTCACCTCACCCGGAACGACCTCGATGACGGTGACACCCTGCACGCCCTCGGGGGAGGCCAGCACCGACATCGGCGGAACCGACTCCCCGTCGAGCACCACCACGATGTGAGGCTGGTCCATCAGGGGCTGCCCGCCGGCCTGGAAGCGGGGACGGCCGCCGAGACGGCTCCCGAGCAGCTCCTCCAGTTCCGAGCAGCTCGTCGAGATGAGCCGGCGACTGCCCGCCCCGTCCGTGGAGCCGGGCAGCTGGACGTGCGGGAGCCACTTCGCCCACTCCCAGTGCGGCGACGACTGCCGGTCCGCCGCGATCGCCACGACCAGGTCCTCGGGGGAGTGCAGCGAGGTGAGCGAACCGATCAGCGCGCGGGCCGAGGAACGCACGGAGTCCGCGTCACCGCTGACCGTCACGTGGTAGAAGGCGCGGAGCGAGACGGCCATCGGCAGCCCGTCCAGCGACGAGTGGGTGTGGAGGAACTGCTGCATCGCCCCGGCGGTCAGCGGCTCCAGCTCGTCTACCGGCGCGGTCTGCGGGGGAACGAGCGGGGTGGCCAGCTCTTGGTTCCCCAGGCCGATGCGGACCTGCCCGAAGTCCACGTCGGCGACCCGGCGCTCCCAGACCCTGCTGCCCTCGGCGACCAGCGCCCACAGCTGCTCGGGGGACGGGTGCAGGTAGAACTGGGCGTCCCGCTGGAGGCGTGCCGTCCGCAGGACCTCGCGGCGGGTCTGTGTCAGGTACTTCAGGTAGTCGCGCCGCATGTCGGCGAGCTGCCCCTGCGTACCGCGCCGGTGACGGACCAGCATCGAGATCGCCATGGCGACCGTCGACGCGATCATCACCATGCCCATGATCCGCATGATCGGGTTCGGCGTCATGAAGAAGAAGACCACCGAGCCGCCCATGCCGAGCATCGGCAGCAACTGCATCATCGCGCCCTCCTGCTGCCCGCGCGGCAGCTCCGGAGGAGGTTGCAACTGCACCTCCGTGTCCGGCACTTCGGAGGGCAGCGCGCGCGGAGGGCGCTTGACGACGATGTGGCTCACGGCTCACCAATTCCCTTGCCGGACAGATCTGTTCCTCTCGACGCCCCCGTGGCGACGGGCTCCGCCCGGGCAAAGATCCTACTGACGGAGCAGCCGGGCGGAGAGCGGTAGGGTAGCGCGACGCGTGTACGCACCCGCGAACTACCGCCAAAAAAACGGTCATTCGGGACGGGCTGCGAAGGCGCGCGTCCCAGTGGGAGACATGGCGACGAGGTCTCGGCGGAGAGAAGGCTCTCGGCGGAGGCGGATGGCAATGAGGGGGAGCGACAGGTGACCACGACGGCCCGAGCGGCGACCACCGGACCCGGCCGAACCGGCCCCGGGGTTCCGGCCGGCAATGGAACCGGATTCTGCAGGGTGACCGTCGTCGCGCCCGACAGTCGCGTCGACGTCGCCCTGCCCGAGGACGTGCCCCTCGCCGACCTCTACCCCGAGGTCCTCCGCCTCTCCGGGCAGAGCCCCGCCGAGGGAGCGCCCGTCGGCTACCACCTCGTACGCCGCGACGGCACCGTGCTCGACAGCGGACGCACCCTCGCCGCCCAGCGCATCCTCGACGGCGAACTGCTCTCGCTGCGCCCGTTCTCCGAATCGCTGCCGCCCGCCGTGTTCGACGACGTCTCCGAAGCCGTCGCGTCCGCGGTGGCCCGCGACCGCACCCTCTGGGGCGACGCCCTGATGCGCGGTTCCGGCCTCTTCGGCGGCTCGGTGCTTCTCACCCTCCTCGGCTTCGTCCTGTGGACCGCCGACCCGCTGCACGACATGCACGGCCTCCCCGGTGTCATTGCCGCGGTCGCCGCCGTCCTGCTGCTCGCCGTCGCCGGAGTACGCGCCAGGGTGTACGAGGACCGGGGCTCGGCCGTCGCCCTCGGCACAGGCGCCCTGGTCAACGGAGCGGTCGCCGGGTCCGGCCTGCTCCCGCTGGACGCCGGGGAGGGGATCGGCCGCCTCCAGTTCCTGCTGGCCTGCGTCGCCGTGCTGATCGTCTCGGTGATCCTGGTGATCGTCGCCCCCACCGGCGACGGCCCCTTCGTCGCCTTCGTCTTCGCCTCGGCCGTCGGGGTGCTGGTGACCTTCGCCTCGATCCTCACCGACCTGGAGCCCACCGAGACCGCGGCCGTCTGCGCCCCGCTCTCCGTCGGGGCGCTCGGATTCCTGCCGGCCCTCTCCACCCGCTTCGCCCGTCTCCCCATCGGCTTCGAGCCGCCGCGCACCACCAGTGGCGACTACGGAACGACCGAGCAGGCCCCCCAGGGACCGGTCGACGCGGTCAAGATCGCCGCGCAGGCCCGGCGCGGCCACGAGCTGCTGCTCGGCCTGGCCGGGGGCTGCGCCATGGTGGCGGTCGCCGGTGCGGCCGTCCTCGGGTTCTCGGCGGACGTCTTCGGGCAGCTGCTGGCGCTGGCCACCGGCTGCGCCATGCTGATGCGGGCCCACCTCTTCCGCTACACCGCCCAGGTCGCCTGCGCGCTGGCCGCGGGCCTCGGCGCGCTGGTCCTCCTCGGACTCGGGCTCGCCCTGAACCCCCCGGTCGGCATCATGATCGATGCCCTGCGCGGCGACGACGCGGCGCTCGACATCCGTACGATCTGGCTGACGGCGGCCGTCGCCGCGACCGCCGCCGTGATCACCGCCATAGGGCTGATCGTGCCCCGCAAGGGGGTCACCCCGTTCTGGGGCCGCTTCCTGGAGATCGCCGAGGCGTTCGTCCTGCTCACGCTCCTGCCGCTCTGCCTCGCCGTCTTCGACGTCTACACCTCGATAAGGTCCCTGACCAGCTGACTCCCGCACCCTGAGGGCCGCCCCGCCCGCGCGCGAGGGCGGCCGGGGAGGGCTCTGTCCGGCGGCTGGTAGTCTGTGCGGTGGCCGTTTGTGTACGCGTCCCCGGTTTCGTTCTGGGGGCTGCGCCCATCGGACCTTCGCCTCCGAGTCACGGAAGCTCCCCTGAGATCCAGACCAGGGGCACTCGTGGGCGCATCGAACACCAAGAGGAGTACGCGTGCCGCTCGACGCCGCTACGAAGAAGCAGATCATGTCCGAGTTCGCCCAGAAGGAGGGTGACACCGGTTCCCCCGAGGTTCAGGTCGCCATGCTCTCCCGCCGGATCTCGGACCTGACGGAGCACCTCAAGACGCACAAGCACGACCACCACTCCCGTCGTGGTCTGCTGATCCTGGTCGGCCAGCGTCGCCGCCTCCTGCAGTACCTGGCCAAGAAGGACATCCAGCGCTTCCGCGCCCTCGTCGACCGCCTCGGCATCCGCCGCGGTGCGGCCGGCGGCGCCAAGTAAGCACGCTGTGAGAGGGAGCGGTGCCCACTTTCCGGGGACCGCTCCCTTTGCCGTACGTGCGCTACCGGGGGCAACCTCAGTAACCTGGACGTACGCACCACCGCACCACCAGCACGACGCTGCACGACACAACTGAACGACACGAGGAGAAGCGCACTCCCGCAGCCGCCGGTCCTCGGTAGTGGCACCCGGGAAAGAACGCCCGGGGGCTTCGATCGAAGACCGGCCCGCACACCAGGTGCGCTTCTCCACGCACCGTCCCCCGCCACACGGGCGCGAGGACGAAAGACGACGAGTATGGAGAAATCACTAGTGGAGAACGAGACCCACTACGCCGAAGCCGTGATCGACAACGGCACCTTCGGCACCCGCACCATCCGCTTCGAGACGGGCCGCCTGGCCAAGCAGGCCGCCGGCTCCGCCGTCGCGTACCTGGACGACGACACCATGGTGCTGTCGGCCACCACCGCTTCCAAGCGGCCCAAGGACCAGCTCGACTTCTTCCCCCTCACGGTGGACGTCGAGGAGCGGCAGTACGCCGCCGGCAAGATCCCCGGCTCCTTCTTCCGCCGCGAGGGTCGCCCCTCCGAGGACGCCATCCTCACCTGCCGTCTGATCGACCGGCCGCTGCGCCCCTCCTTCAAGAAGGGCCTGCGCAACGAGATCCAGATCGTCGAGACGATCATGGCGCTCAACCCGGACCACCTGTACGACGTGGTCGCGATCAACGCCGCCTCGGCTTCCACGATCCTGGCGGGCCTGCCCTTCTCCGGCCCCATCGGCGCCACCCGCGTCGCCCTGATCAAGGGCCAGTGGGTCGCGTTCCCGACGCACACCGAGCTCGAGGACGCCGTCTTCGACATGGTCGTCGCGGGCCGTGTCCTGGAGGACGGCGACGTCGCGATCATGATGGTCGAGGCCGAGGCCACCGAGAAGACCGTCCAGCTCGTCAAGGACGGCGCCGAGGCCCCCACCGAGGAGGTCGTGGCAGCCGGTCTGGAAGCCGCGAAGCCCTTCATCAAGGCCCTCTGCAAGGCGCAGTCCGAGCTGGCCGCCAAGGCCGCCAAGCCGGTCGGCGACTTCCCGGTCTTCCTCGACTACCAGGACGACGTCCTGGAGGCCCTCTCCAAGGCCGTCTCCACCGAGCTCGCCAAGGCGCTCACCATCGCCGGCAAGCAGGACCGCGAGGCGGAGCTCGACCGCATCAAGGACATCGCGGCCGAGAAGCTCCTCCCGGCCTTCGAGGGCCGCGAGAAGGAGATCTCCGGTGCCTACCGCGCGCTGACCAAGAAGCTGGTCCGCGAGCGCGTCATCAAGGACAAGGTCCGCATCGACGGCCGCGGCGTCACGGACATCCGTACGCTCGCCGCCGAGGTCGAGGCCATCCCGCGCGTGCACGGCTCGGCGCTGTTCGAGCGTGGCGAGACCCAGATCCTGGGCGTCACCACCCTCAACATGCTCCGCATGGAGCAGCAGCTGGACACCCTTTCCCCGGTGACCCGCAAGCGTTACATGCACAACTACAACTTCCCGCCGTACTCGGTTGGCGAGACCGGCCGCGTGGGCTCGCCCAAGCGCCGCGAGATCGGCCACGGCGCCCTCGCCGAGCGCGCCATCGTCCCGGTCCTGCCGTCGCGCGAGGAGTTCCCCTACGCGATCCGCCAGGTCTCCGAGGCGCTGGGCTCCAACGGCTCCACGTCCATGGGCTCGGTCTGCGCCTCGACCATGTCGCTGCTGAACGCCGGTGTGCCCCTCAAGGCCGCCGTCGCCGGTATCGCCATGGGCCTCATCTCCCAGGAGATCGACGGCAAGACCCACTACGTCGCCCTCACCGACATCCTCGGTGCGGAGGACGCCTTCGGTGACATGGACTTCAAGGTCGCCGGCACCAAGCAGTTCGTGACCGCGCTCCAGCTCGACACCAAGCTCGACGGCATCCCCGCCTCGGTCCTGGCCGCCGCGCTGAAGCAGGCCCGTGACGCGCGTCTGCACATCCTGGACGTCATGAACGAGGCCATCGACGTCCCCGACGAGATGTCCCCGAACGCCCCGCGGATCATCACCGTCAAGATCCCGGTGGACAAGATCGGTGAGGTCATCGGCCCCAAGGGCAAGATGATCAACCAGATCCAGGAGGACACCGGCGCCGACATCACGATCGAGGACGACGGCACCATCTACATCGGTGCCCAGCAGGGCTCGCAGGCCGAGGCCGCCCGCGCCACGATCAACGCCATCGCCAACCCGACCATGCCGGAGGTCGGCGAGCGCTACCTGGGTACGGTCGTCAAGACCACCACCTTCGGCGCCTTCGTCTCCCTCATGCCCGGCAAGGACGGTCTGCTGCACATCTCGCAGATCCGCAAGCTCGCCGGTGGCAAGCGCGTGGAGAACGTCGAGGACGTGCTCGGCGTCGGCTCCAAGGTCCAGGTCGAGATCGCCGAGATCGACTCCCGCGGCAAGCTCTCCCTGATCCCGGTCGTCGAGGGTGAAGAAGACGAGAAGGACGACGCCTCCAAGTGACGTCCCGTAGTTC
>NZ_JBHWZJ010000205.1:0-12707 GCF_042728415.1 Streptomyces sp. NPDC060198
GTTGCGTGGCAACTTGATGCCCACGGAGACAAATCAGACATCCTCCGGGGTGGTGGCGGGCGCGGCTCCGGGCCGGCTGTCACCGCTCGTCGAGCAGCGTCGTCGCCCCCGGCGGGCAGCGGCGCGTACGGTTCGGCGTCGGTGCCCGGGACGGGCTCGGAGGGTCACCGGCCGGCGCCGGCCGGCGCGCGCTCGCGGGGCGGTACGGCGAGATCCGGGTCCAGAAGTGGCGGGGAGCCGTCGTCGCGCCCCATGAGGCGGCCGAGCAGCGGGCCGGTCATCGCCGTGGTGGCCACGGCCATGACGACGAAGAGCGAGTACAGCCGTTCGTCGATGAGCCCGGCCTCCAGGCCGACGCCGAGCGCGATGAGTTCGGTGAGCCCGCGAGTGTTCATCAAACCGGCCAGGACCGCGGAGCTGCGGGCCGGGAGGCCCTGGGAGCGGACGCCCAGCCAGGTTCCGGCGAACTTCCCGGTGACCGCCACGACCATGATCCAGGCGAGCTGGACGAGGCCGTCGGCGCCGAGGCCGGAGAGGTCGACCTTCAGGCCCGCGACGATGAAGTAGACCGGGAGCAGCAGCGTGGTGGTGTGCTCCGTGCGCCGCAGCAGGCCCTCGTGCCGGGCCGGGTGCAGCCGGGGCATGGCGAGCCCGAACAGGAAGGCGCCGATCACGAAGTGCAGCCCGAGCAGTTGGGTGAGGGCCGCCGAGGCCAGGGCCGCCGCGACGACGACCGTGACGTCACCGGCCGACAGGGGTTCCTCGCTCCCCCGCCGGGTCAGGAACCGGGCGAGCAGGGGTCGTACGACGAGGAAGAGCACGAGGACGTACGGGACGGAGAGCAGCACCAGCCACCAGCGGGTGCCGCCCGCTCCGGCCAGAGCTTGCAGGCCGGCCAGCGTCGTCCAGGCGGCGAGGTCGCAGAACGCCGCCGCGGACAGGGCGACGGCGCCGAGCCAGGTGCCGTTCATGCCCCGGTCGGTGAGGATGCGGGCGAGGACCGGGAAGGCCGTCACCGACACCGCGACCCCGATGAAGAGGACGAAGGCGACGCGGTGGTCGGGGTCGTACGAACGCAGCAGGTACCAGCCGAGCAGGATGCCGAGCACGAAGGGGACGAGGGTGGAGCCGAGGACGGCGGCCCCGGTGACCCGGCCCGAGCCGCGCAGCCGGGCGAAGTCGAACTCCAGGCCTATGAGGAACATGAACAGGACCAGGCCGAGGTTGGCCACGGCGCCGAGGTAGGGCCGGATGTCGGTCGGGAAGAGCGTGGCGGCCACGGTCCCGTTCAGCAGGGTCGGGCCGAGCAGGACGCCCACCGCGATCTCCCCGATGACCGCCGGCTGGCCGAGGCGGCGGGCGATCAGGCCTGCGAACCGGGCCACCGCGATGATCAGGGCGATGTCGGCGAGGAGCACCGCCGCCTGCGTTTCCGTCATGTCCCGCCTCCGGTAGCCGACTTGGTGCCGGTCGTGGTCGTGGTTCCGCCCGGGGTGCCCGTTGCGGTGACGCCCACGACGGTCCGCAGCCGGGACAGCAGCTCTTCCTCGGCCCGCTGGAGCGCGAGGCACACCTCCGCCGTCCGCCGGACGTCGAGCGCTCCGGTCACCTGGGCGAGGAGCATGTGGTTCATGCCGTCCGCCCCGCCCCGCACGATCCGGTCGAGCAGTTCGTCCAGGACCGTGTCGCCGGACGCGTGCCGCAGGTACTCCCGCAGGGCGATGCGCGAGCCCTGGTGGAGGGAGAACGCGGCGTGCAGGAGGGCGAAGACCCGCTCGGGCGCGATCCAGCGGCAGGAGATCAGGTCCTCCACCCCGGCCAGCAGCGCGTGGCTGTCCCGGTACCCCGCCAGGAGGGCGGCGAAGGCCTCGCGGGTGCCCTGTTCGGCCTGCGCCGGGTCGAGGTCCTTGGTGGTGAAGTACCGCACGCGGCGCAGCTCGTTGTGGTCGAAGGAGGCCGCGATGACGTCCTCGGGGTAGGTGTACGAGCACAGCAGGCTCGCCGGGTTGTCGTCCACGACGTGCCACACGCCGGTGTCGGAGTCGTACCCGGTGAGCACGATGGTGTGCACCAGGTGCTTGGTGCGGTACTCGGGGCAGTGCGGCCAGTAGAAGACGTCGCCGACCAGGATCGCGAAGCCCTCCTGGGCGACGACGTCGAGGAGCAGGGCGCGCGCGTCGGCGTAGGAGTCGAACGCGGCCTCCTCCTTGACGACGCCGATGAGGGCGAGGTCGTCCCGCCCGGCGATGCCGCTCTCGAAGCCGTACTTGGGGCGCTGCTCCCTGACGGCCTGCCGCAGGATCTCGTCCGTGCTGACCAGGCCGCGGAAGAGCAGCTGGTGCACGGGACGGCCGCGCTCGGCGAGCATCACCAGGGACTGGCGCTGGGAGCAGTTGAGGAACAGCCGGCTGTACAGCGCGGTGTCGTAGGGGTGGGGAATGTCCTTCATCGACGTCGCCTTCGGGGTGGGCGCTACAGGAGGCGCGTCATGAACGCGCTGTTGGGGTCTTCCCGGTAGTTCGCAAAGGGGCCGCAGTAGGTGAACTCGAACTTCTCGTACAGGCCGCGGGCCGGGGCGAAGGAGTCGGTGGCGCCGGTCTCCAGGCTGAGGCGCCGGTAGCCCATGCCGCGGGCCTCGGAGATGATGTGGGCCAGCAGCCGGGAGGCAACCCCGGAGCGCTTGCGGGTGGGTTCGGTGCGCATCGACTTGATCTCGGCGTGGCCCTCCTCGATGCGCTTGACGGCTCCGCAGCCGATCAGGGTGTCACCGTCGTAGGCGGTCCAGAAGGTGACTTCGGGTACGCGCAGTCCGTCGAGGTCGAGGGCGTGCTTGCTCTCCAGCGGGGTGATCGCCCGCATCTCGTCCACGTGGGCCTGGAGGAACTCGGCGATGTCACGCCCGGAGAGGTCGTCCACTGAGATCTTCATCGTGCCGTTTTCGCTTTCTCGTCTGGAGGTTGGTCCGGCGTCTCAGACGCCTGCAAGCAGCGCGCAGGCGAAGAAGCCGGGGGCGGAGGACACGGCCAGGTACGTCTCGTCCGCCCGGATGCCTTCCTGGTCGCGGTAGTCGGCCAGATTGATCATCCAGTCGGAGTTGCCGCAGTGACCGTAGCGTTCCAGCGGTCCGGTGAAGTGCAGTTGGTCCCGGCCGAGGCCGGCGATGGTGGCGTTGAACAGCGCCACCGGCTGGTAGAGGTTGGCCGGGAACACCTTCGTGACCTCGCTCGGCGCGAGGCCGTGCCCGCCCAGGGCGGTGGCGAGCGAGGACTGCGCCACCCGCTGGCGCGACATGAAGGAGTCCTGGCCCCGCAGGCCGGCGTGGTCGACGCCGACGGCGGTCGACAGCAGCCGCACCACACCCTCGTCGCGGGTCAGCAGGCAGCTGGCCACGGCGTCGCTGAACAGGGCGAAGGACCTGACCCGGTCGGCGTCGTCGGGCGTGAAGTCGAGCGAGACGAGGACGACGTTGCGTACGCCTTCCTCGGCCAGCAGGTGCCTGGCGTGCCCCAGGGCGGCGAGCGAGCTGCAGCACTGCTGGAAGGAGAGCACCACCGGTACGCAGTGCACCAGCCCGAGGGCCGCGAGCACCTCGCCGGCGAAGTCGGGCCGCAGCGAGGCGAGCCGGGCGTCGCTGGTGGCGAAGACGATGCGGTCCACGTCCGCCGGCCGTACCGACCCGTCCCGCAGGGTGGCGCGCACCGTCTCGATCACATGGTCCTCGACCGGGCCGGAGAACCCGCGGAAGGTCCGGCTGCCCATGGCGGAGAACTCGGCGTCCGACGACTGCTCGCGCCACAGCCGCTCGAACCCGGGGATGTCCTCCGCCTTGCGCTCCAGGGCGCCGAAGGCACACGCGAAGGAGCCGAGGGCGATGGGTTGGTTGTCAGTCACTGTCTCCCGTTTCCGTGGGTCCGGATCCGGCGGCCGGGGGACGCCGGATCCGGGTATGCGCCGTCGAGGCCCCCGGGGCCTTCCGTTCGGGTCTTGCCGGACCCGATCGGAAGGCCTTCGTCCCGCTCGGTGGTGCGCGCCGGCGTGGGTGTCACTTCGCCGCGGCGAGCGCGCTCTCGTCGATCTCCCGGACGACGGAGACGATGCCGTCGACGGAGCCCAGCCTGGACACCCACTCGGGGCGCAACTGGACGCTGTCGTTCGCCTCCTCCTTGATGTAGTTCACCAGGAGAAGGATCATGTTCAGGGAGCTGATGCCCAGCTCCTCGCGGGTGGTGGCCCGCTCGACGTCCTCGCGGGTGAGGCCGGCCGTCGTGGGCTGGGTCCCCAGGAAGTCCGCGAACTTCGCGCGGTAGTCGTCAGCGCTCATCGGTCTCGACCTTCTTGAAGGGCACGCCGTTCAGGTTCTGCGCGTGGATGCGGTTGTGGCCGTACGTGTCCTCGCCGGAGACCAGGACGCTGCCGTGGTAGTCGAGGCTGATCGTGTCGCCGAACTCGCTGAGGCTGTCCACCTCCTCGTACACCTTCACCGAGGGCGCGACGTAGCGGGAGGCGTAGCCGAGGCGGGTGGTGTCGCTGACGTTGGGCAGCGAGCCGTGGATGCACTTGGCGAGGAAGATGACGAACTGGCCGGGCTTCATCTCCATCTCGAAGACTTCTTCGTCTTCCGGGTTCCAGTCGCTGTCGAGCTGGAGTTCGGAGTAGTCGTAGCCGAAGAAGTCGTGGGACTTGCTCGCCACGTCGTAGGTGAGCGGTTTGGACTCGTCGTAGTACCACTTCTTGTGGCTGCCGGGGATGTAGCGCAGGCAGCCGTTCTCCTTGCCCGCCGGGGAGAACGCGGTCCAGACCGTGAGTTCCTGGGTGTACGCCTCCCCCTCCTCGGTGTACTTCAGGGAGGGCGAGGCCTCCGTGGTGGTGTCGCCCACCACGAACGTCTCCACCTGGTGCCAGCCGGTGCCCGCGTCACCCGGTGCCTTCTTGAAGATGTTGGTCTTCCAGCACAGGATGTCGTCGCCGATGAGGCTGCGCAGCTTGTGCACGATCTCCGGGCGGCCGACGTGCTCGGACAGCGTGTTGCAGTCCAGGTGACGGTCGTAGTTGATGATCGTGGAGTTGTGCGGCTTGTTCTGCGAGGTGACCATCTCGATCATGGCCTGGTTCCACAGCAGTGGAGCCTCTTCCTCGCCGTAGAGGTCGAACGGGCCGACGAAGCCGTTCTCCTGGAAGAACTTGATCTGTTCGTCGGTGAGGCCGAGGAACTCGGTCCCGGTCGTGCCGGTCGTGCTTTCAGACACGTCGAAGCCCTTCAGTAACCGGAGTGGGAAAGGAGGGAAGAGAGGTGGGGTGGGGGCTCACGCGGTGGTGGGCGCGGCCTGCTTGAGCTTGTTCTTGCCGAGCAGCCGGGCGGCGTTGCCGTGGAAGAAGAGGTCCCGGTCGGCGTCGCTCATCGACTCCGGGAAGGCCCCTTCCTTCTCCAGCTTCTCGACCAGGCTCAGTTGGCGGCCCTGGAGGCGGAACACCGGCCAGTCGGTGCCGAAGAGGACCTTGTGGTTGATGCCCCGGCTGAAGAGCGTGCGCAGTGCCGTGGCCCCGAAGGCCTCGTAACCGCTGACGTCCACGTAGATGTTGGGGCGGTTGGTGCACAGCATCGCCACCTCGTCCGGGTAGTGGACGCTGCCGTGCGCGAGGACGAAGTCGATACCGGGGAAGTCCTTGGCGGCCCTGTCGACGTAGATCGGCTGGGCGATCTCGAAGTCGAGGACCGGGGAGGTGGCCCCGATGTGCGAGAGGACGGGGAGGGAGTACCGCGCGCAGATCTCGTAGTACGGGTAGAGGCGCTCGTCCGAGAGCGTGTAGCCGCACGGCGGGTACAGCTTCATGCCGTCGAACCCGTACTCCACGACGGCCCGCTCGAACAGGGCGAGTCCGTCGGCGCCCCAGCGCGGGTCGACCCCCACCAGTACCCGGAAGCGTCCGGGATGGCGCTCGACGACCGCCCGGTGGTGGTCGATGAGCTCCTCGATGGAGTGGGTGCTGTCCCTGAGCGCGTAGGTGAAGTCGGGCAGCAGCAGGACGGACTCGCTGATGCCGGCCTCGTCCATCTGCCTGACCAGTTCGTCGCAGAGCGGGTCGGTCAGCGTGCCCGCGTGCATGCGGGCGACCTTGTCCCGGGTGATGGGCAGGCCCCTGCTCGTCAGGGCGACGGTCATGTTGTCGACCACGCCGTCGTTGAACGACTGGGGGAAGCACATCCCGGAGGCGATGTGGGTGTGGAAGTCGATGATCTTCTGCGTGTCGCCGTTCCGGGGCTCTTCGGCGTTCCGGGCATCGCTTCGGGTGTCGTTCATGGCCGGCGCCCCTCAGCCCTTGCGGACGATGTCGATGATGTCCGACACCGTTTCGGCGGCGACGAAGGCGTCGACCCGGGCGAACGCGTCGATGCCGGTCTTCTCCTCCAGGACGAAGACGATGCTCATCAGGGCCAGGGAGTCGATTCCCAGGTCGCCCCGCAAGCTCATGCCGGGACGGACACCGCCCTTGGCCGCTTTCTTCGCTATGACGCTCGCGATGATCCCGCAGATCTCTTCGTCGCTCGCTTGACTCGTGTTCAACGTCCCACTCCGGTGCGTTCGGTGAAGACCCTTCGCATGACCGCGTTTCTGTCGATCTTGAAATTCCTCGTCAACAGCCCTTCTTCGACACTCAGTTCGGACGAAGCCCGAAAGACCGTCTCCGAAATGCGCAGCGCGGGCTCCCGCTTGGCGTTCGCCTCGTCGAGGTAGGCCTGCACCTGCGCCACCCGGCCGGCGTGCCGCTCGTCGTCGAGCCACACCACACAGGTCAGCAGCCCGCCGCCGTCGGGCGAGGCGACCATCGCCCGGGCGCCCGGGCAGGCCCTCTCCAGGTCCAGTTCGAGTTCCTCGGGGTTGATCTTGACGCCGCTGCGCGTGATGATCACGTTCTTCTTGCGGCCCTTGAGTCGCAGGAAGCCCGCCCGGTCGAACACCCCGAGGTCGCCGGTCACGATCCGGTCGTCGCCCAGGAAGACCGCGTCCTGCGTCTCCACCCCCTCGAAGACGTAGCCCAGGCACTGGGGATGGCGGGTGCGTACGGTGACCTCGCCGTCGTCGGCGACGTCCACGTCGATCCGGTCGACAGGGCGCCCGGCACTGCCGATCCGGTGCCGCCCCGGCAGGTTGAAGGCGATCCAGCCGATCTCGGTGCTCCCGTACACCTCGAAAAGCGGTGCGCCCAGACGCTGGAACACCCGAACCGTGCGCGGCGGCACGGGAGCGGACCCGGTGAGCATCAGCCGCACCCGCGAGCCGTACATGTCCAGCCAACCGCGCCCGAGTCGGGTACGCAGCCGGCGGCTCACCCGTCCCGGGGCGGTCGCGTGCAGGGCCGTGGCGAGGAGGTACGGCCACCTCTCGCGGAGCCCCGCCGAACCGACCCGGTTGGCGGCGAGTTCGAAGAACGAGGGCGGCCCCAGGACGATCGTGGGCCGGAGCTCCCTGAGCTTCTGGAACATCCGCTCCGGCGCGACCACCGTCACGTCCGTGCCGTACCGGACGGCCGTGTACAGCAGGTACCGCTGCTGGAAGTTGGAGAACGGCATGACGATCAGCAGGTCGTCCTCCGCGGTGAGCCGCCACGCCTCCGCCGAGGTGCGCATGGTGTTCTCCACGCCCTTCGCGGACATCAGCAGGCCCTTCTTGCTGCCCGCCGTGCCGGACGAGAAGGCGATGGTGAACACGTCCTCGGGCAGGTCCTGCCGGTGATCGTCGGGGACGTGCCTGCGAACGAACTTCAACGGGCGCTCACCGAGGGACGCGACTCCGTCCGGTGCGGCGGGCTCCGCCACCGTCGGCCGGGTCGTGACCACCGCCACGAGGCCGTACCTCTCGGCGAGTTCGCCCAGCGCCGCGGCGTCGGCCCGCTGCTCCAGCGGCAAGGCCACCGGAACACAGCCGAGGCCCAGGAGGGCCAGGTCGGCCAGGACCCACTCGTAGGAGTTGGGACCGGTGACACCCACCAGGTCGCCGGGGCCGATCCCGCGTTCGCGGAACTCACCCATGAGTTCCAGCACGTCCTCGTAAATCTGCGGAAAATTCTTTGTTACCAATTTTCCCGCGAGCGACAGGAAACGCATCCGTTGTGCGGGGTGCTCCGCCAGACTCAGATACAGATCATTGAGCGAAGTGGACACGGGGCTTATCCCCAGCCGGTGTCGCCGGCCGTGGCGGTGGTCGCACTCACGGGCAATTCCTGTTGCCGGGCCGCGGCTCCTTCTGCACTGCCCAGGACGGCCACGATGATCGCGATTCCCGCAACAGTCGCCTTGCTGAAGCGATTCACTTTCCAGCCCCTCACTCAGTCGTTGCTGCGCCATGTGATCGGTTCTCGCGAATTCCGCCGTACCGCGCTGCGGGCCGCTCACCGCTGTGGCATCAAAGTGCCAGGACCATGGGCCGAGTAGTGGAGAAACGGTGGAGCATCAAGCTGCATGGCAACTTGATGTCCGAGAGAAGAAAAAGGGGCGCAAGCAGCGAGGAGGGGATCAATCGGGCTGCCGTGTGGAGGAACTGTGGCGACGCGACGGCACTGGCGCGTCGCCACGGGTCACTTGGGCTGCTCCTGGAGGGCGAGCAGGTAGCCGGCCTGGAAGCGGCTCTCCGCGTCGAGGGTGGTCATGATCTCGGCGACGTGGCGTCGGCAGGTGCGCACGGACATGCCGAGCCGGCGGGCCACGGCCGCGTCCGTCATCCCGGCCGTCAGCAGCCGCACGATGGCGTCCTTGAGGTCGTCCATGATCTCCGGCTGGACGTCCCCGTCGGCCTCGAAGGGCTCGGCCGTCAGCCACAGGCGTTCGTACGTCTCGACCATGAAGGCGATGACGAACGGGTTGCGGACCACCACGGCACCGGCCGGGTCCGCCGGGTTCGCGAACACCGCGCACTCCCGGTCGAAGACCAGGAAACGCATGAACTGATCGTCCAGCGTGCGCACTTGGGCGCCGCGCCGGGTCACCTGCTCCACGTACGACTGGGTGCCCCGGCTGTTGCGGGCCGTGTGCTGGTACAGGACGCGCATCTGCACGCCCCGCTGGAGCGTGTCGTAGTCCCGGGGCGCGGCCTCCACCAGGACGTCCTCCCGGCGTCCGCCACCCGGCTGGGCCGTGAGGATCTCGCGGCGCGCCTTGGCCGACAGCTCGGCGATCGCCTCGCGCACGTCGGGGAGGTTGTCGATGAGCTCGATCTGCCTCCTGTTCTCGCGCGCCAGCAGACTGGCGTCGAAGACCGGCGAGAACGACACCAGCCGACGTCTGACCTCCTCGACCCGGGCGCGCCTGGTGCGCAGTTCGGACTCCAGCGGGAGGAGGACGCGGGTGGTCGCCTCGTCGGGCGAGACCGCGACGAAGCCCCGCCCCGGACGGTTCACCAGGAGACCCAGTGCCACCAGGTCGGTCAGCGCCCCGCGGAAGTCCTCCTCGGGCACCTCGAGCTGTGCACACACCCTCTCCACATCGAGCGCCACCCCGTCACATCGGCTGTCGTCGAGCATGAATCCGTACACGCGTCGGAGAAGTCCACCGTCCAACAACTCCTCCGGAACATCCTCATGTGTCTTCATTTCCGCCCCCTCGCACCCATGGCAACTTGCTGCAGTGCAGTAACCGGACACCGGGAAGATAAAGCCCGACGGAAGATCGTGTTAAGGCGCCGTCCGACAGGTGGACAGAACTGACGATCAACTCGGATCGATGCGTCGCACAGCTTCCGCCCAGGGATACCGCGAGGAACCTTGCGAAAAGAGGCAGAGTCCGACGAGAAGACGGGAAAAGATGGCCGGCGGCCCGTACGGCACGCTCATTCTTGGCGCTTCCGGGTCGCGTGGCGGACTTCGTCCCGCCCGATTCCGGTCGTACGCGTCCACCGAAAAGCGCAGAGCCGTGAACGAGGAGAGCTCACCGGCCGCGCGGAGCGTGCCCGAATCGGCTGCGCGCGGCCCTGACCGGGACCCGCGGTTCGGGAGCACACGCCCGAGGACCGCGTGGTCCCGCCGGGAGCCGCACGGCCCCGCCCGCGTCCGCGTCCGCGTCCGCAGGAGCCTCGCCGATCCGTACGGACGGGTCACCGCGGACCTGCCCAGGACGCCCGGGCAGGGCTGGCGCGAACCGGACGAGCCCGGCCAGGCGTTCGCCACGCGGCCGACCCGGCACGCTCCCGTACACGATCAGGAACTGACCGCTCGTTCGACCAACGCCAGGGCCAGATCCGGGAGTTGCTCGCGGTCAAGCTCTCCGCCACCGAGCCAGTGGACCCGCGGATCGCGGCGGAACCAGGAGTCCTGACGACGCGCGAAACGCTTGGTGGCACGGACGGTCTCGGCGCGGGCCTCGTCCTCGGTGCACTCGCCGGCCAGCGCCGCCAGCACCTGCTGGTAGCCCAGCGCGCGGGAGGCGGTGAGCCCCTCGCGCAGCCCTACGGCCTCCAGCGCGCGGACCTCGTCCACCAGCCCGGCCTCCCACATCCGGTCGACGCGCAGGGCGATCCGGGCGTCGAGCTCCGGGCGCTCGACGTCCACGCCGATCTGCAGGGCGTCGTAGACCGGTTCCTCGCCGGGGAGGTTGGCGGTGAACGGCTTTCCGGTGATCTCGATGACTTCGAGCGCGCGGACGATGCGGCGGCCGTTGCTGGGCAGGATCGCCCGGCCCGCACCGGGATCGGCGGCGGCGAGCCGTTCGTGGAGGGCGCCGGGGCCGCGTTCGGCCAGTTCCCGTTCCAGCCGGGCGCGCACCTCGGGGTCGGTGCCCGGGAACTCCAGGGCGTCGATGGTGCCCTTCACGTACAGCCCCGAGCCGCCGACCAGGATCGCGGACCGGCCTTCGGAGAGCAGCCGGTCGATCTCCGCGCGGGCCAGGCGCTGGTACTCCGCGACGCTGGCGGTGCGGGTCACGTCCCAGACGTCCAGCAGGTGGTGCGGGACTCCGTCGCGCTCGGGAAGAGTGAGTTTCGCGGTGCCGATGTCCATGCCCCGGTACAGCTGCATGGAGTCGGCGTTGACCACCTCGCCGCCGAGCCGCTGGGCGAGGAACACTCCCAGATCGGACTTGCCTGCCGCGGTGGGGCCGACGACGGTGATGACGCGGGGGGCGGGAGCTGGTCTTGTCACCGCCCCAGTCTCCCAAACGTCCCGCACCCCGCCGACCCGGCCGACCTGTTTGTGTGATTACGCACCTTTTGTTCCTGACGAGTAAAATCGGCGGCACCGGACAGGAGTGACGGTGCGGGAGCGGGCTCGGCCCGAGCGACCACGGCACGGAAGGTGACCCATGGGGTTCCTGGACAATCTGAAGGCCCGGCTTGGACCGGCCAAGGACAAGGTAGGCGACAAGGTCGGCGACCTCGCGCACCAGCACGGGGGCAAGATCGGGCAGGGCCTGGACAAGGCTGCGCGCACGGTCGACGAGAAGACCAAGGGCAAGTACAGCGACAAGATCCAGAGCGGTACGCAGAAGGCCAAGGACACGGTGGACCGCCTCGGCCACAAGGACGCGCACGGTCCGGGTCCGACGACGGGTTTCGGGGGCACGGGCGAAACGCCCCCGCCGCCGACCCACTGACGCGGGCCGCACGGCACACCCGTACGGCACCGGCCGCTACGGCACGACCACTGCGGTACGACCGTACGCGCGTCCTGAGGACGGCCGCGGGGCCCGGCTCCGCGGCCGTCACCCGTTCGCGGGGTCCGTCCGGGTGGAACACCGCCCGGGCGGACCGGCCCGGCCGTACACCGCCAGGACCGGCTCAGGACCAGGCTGCGACCGTGTAGCCCACTCCGTAGGGCGCGTCCTCGTACAGCGGACGGCCCCGGAGTCCGGCCCCGTCCGCGGCGCCGGCGAGCACCTGCCAGGGGGCCCGGCCCGCAGCTTTCAGCACGTACGCGAGCGGAGCGTCGAGCTCCGCGAGGGTCCGCACGTCCGCCTCGCCCAGGGCCCGGGACGCGACGGCGTCGAATCCTTCGGCGCGCGGGTCCAGATACCCGGGCGCCTTGACGGTGCGGCAGGCGCTGCCGTCACCCATCACCAGCAGGGCCACCCGGCCGGCGCGCTCCGCCAGACCCCGTCCGGCCTCGGCGCACCGCTCCGGGGCGAGGGGTTCGCCGACGCCGAGCCCCTCCACGGGGCACGTGGTCCAGTCGGCCGCCGCGAGCAGCCAGGCGCCGACGGCGAGCGACGTGGGCAGCGGCCGGGCGGAGGTGTCCTCGTCAGGGGCCTCCGGCCCCAGCCGGACCCCGAGGTCCACGCCGAAACCGAGGAAGTCCCCGGGGCTCCCCGCCGGAAAGGTGCCCCGCTCGCCCTCCCCGGCGGGCCCGACCACGATCAGCAGATCGGGGCGGGCCTCGGCGAGGACGGCGAGGGCTTCGGCACAGGCTGCCCGGGCCGGAGCGAGCTCAGGGGCGGCCCCGGCGGCGACCTCGGGAACCAGCAGGGGCGGACAGGGGCTCACTGCGGCGGCGACAAGCATGCCGGTCAGCGTACTGGCCGCTCCCCCACGGGCGGGTCCTGCCCCGGCCGGGCCAGGCGGGTCCTGCCCCGGCCGGGCCGGTGGTGGCGGGTCAGTCGCAGCCGCAGCCCGGCGCCCCCGCGCCCCGGCGGCGGGGCCGTGCGCGACCCCACCCCGCGCCCCCGCGAACCCCAGCGGGGCCGGGGCCCCCCAGGTTGGCCCGCCCCCCAAAACCCCCGCGGGCGG
>NZ_JBHWZJ010000206.1:0-12681 GCF_042728415.1 Streptomyces sp. NPDC060198
GTCCCGAGCCGCGGCGCGGCGGACGCCCCTGACCCCGCCGAGCGGCAGAGACCCGCCGTCCCGCGGGCCGGAGCGGGCCCGGCCGTGCTAGAGGCCCGGATGCGCATGGAATCCGGGCCTCTCGGTGTTCCGTGTACGGCAGGGCTACGGCAGCTGGGCCGCGCGCGCCTCTCGCCGGTTGCCGCGGAAGGTGTTCACGCGCCGCGCGGTCGCGAAGAGCGGGATCACCGCGCCCAGCACGACCTGGAGCGCACAGCCGGTCTGGAGGAGCAGCTGACCGCCCGGGGCGTCGAACGCCCAGGCGACGAGGAGCCCCATCGCGGCCACGATCCAGCCGAGCATCGCCACCGCGAGCACTCCGCGCGGCTTCGGGTACTCGACCCGGCTGACCATGAGCCACGCCACCCCGACGATCGCGAGGAGGGTGGGAACGAAGGGCAGCTCCAGGAGCACGATCGAGACGACCGTCAGCGCTCCGAAGGGGCTCGGCATGCCCTGGAACATGCCGTCCTTCAGCGTCACGCAGGAGAACCGCGCGAGCCGCAGCACCACCGCCAACAGCACCACGATCGCCGCGAGCGCCGAAACCCGCTGATGCGCGTCGTCCGCGACCATTCCGTAGACCAGGACGAAGTACGCCGGGGCGAGACCGAAGCTGATGAGGTCGGAGAGGTTGTCCAGCTCCGCGCCCATCGGCGACGAACGCAGCTTGCGGGCGACCAGGCCGTCGAAGAGATCGAAGACGGCCGCCATCAGCATCAGGATCACCGCGGTGGCCGCGGAGTGACGCGCCATGCCCGACTCGTCACTGCCCGTGAGATGCGGGATCAGAATGCCCGTGGTGGTGAAGTACACCGCCATGAACCCGCAGGTGGCGTTGCCGAGAGTGAGGGTGTCCGCTATCGACAGGCGCAGTGAGAGGGGCATGTCCTGGGCGTCGTCCCCAGCACCGTCCTCAGCCGCCTCGGGCACCCAGTCGGCCTGGGTGTCCGGATCAATCACGGTCAATTCGAGTCACCCCCGCGGTAGTGGTCTGGCCGACCTCGACCGCGACCTCGACACCTTCCGGCAGATAGATGTCGACGCGCGAGCCGAAACGGATCAGACCGATGCGCTCACCCTGCTCGACCTTCGTGCCCTGGGGGATGTAGGGCACGATGCGGCGCGCGACGGCGCCGGCGATCTGGATCATCTCGATGTCGCCGAGCTCGGTGTCGAAGTGCCAGACGACACGCTCGTTGTTCTCGCTCTCCTTGTTGAACGCCGGGACGAACCCACCCGGAACGTGCTCGACCGACGTCACGGTACCGGCCAGCGGAGCGCGGTTGACGTGGACGTTGAGCGGGCTCATGAAGATCGCGACGCGGGTACGCCCGTCCTTCCACGGCATGATGCTCTGCACCACGCCGTCGGCCGGGGAGATGACCCGGCCCTGCGTGATCTCGCGCTCGGGGTCGCGGAAGAACCACAGCATGCCCGCCGCGAGCGCGGTGGTGGGCACGGCCACGGCCGCCCAGCGGCCGGACTTGCGCGCCCGGGTCAGGCTGAGGGCCGCGGTGGCGACGGTCGGGAGGAGCCACGGCGATGCTCCGCGAGCGATGCGGACCCCGCCGCGGTTTGCGGAGGTAGGGCTGTCGGGCATGAATGACCTTCGTAGCGGATGATGCCGCGCTGGCAACGGGGGGACGGCGGCTTTCCGCCGATGCTATCGGTTGGTGGCCACAACTGGGCAAGCCAGCAGCCGAGTCGGACCGCTGAAAGACCCCGCCCCAGGATCACTGGATGTGATCTTCTTCGCGGTCAAATCGCCCGTTAGGGGACGATCAACCCTGCAGGCGGTACTCCTCCAGGAGTCGGCGGCCAATGATCATTTTCTGGATCTCGGCGGTACCCTCACCGATCAGCAGCATCGGTGCCTCGCGGTAGAGGCGCTCGATCTCGTACTCCTTGGAGAAGCCGTAGCCGCCGTGGATGCGGAAGGCGTCCTCGACGACTTCCTTGCAGTATTCGGAGGCGAGGTACTTCGCCATCCCTGCCTCCAGGTCGTTACGTTCCCCGGAGTCCTTTTTGCGGGCCGCGTTTACCATCATCGCATGCGCCGCTTCGACCTTGGTGGCCATTTCAGCCAATTTGAACTGGATGGCCTGGTGCTGGGCGATCGGTTTTCCGAAAGTTTGACGCTGTTGGGCGTACGAAACGCCCAATTCGAATGCACGCTGAGCGACTCCGCAGCCACGTGCGGCCACGTTGACCCGTCCGACCTCGACTCCGTCCATCATTTGGTAAAACCCTCGGCCGGTGGTGCCGCCCAGGACCCGATTGGCCGGAATGCGTAGTCCGTCCATGATGAGTTCGGTGGTGTCGACGCCCTTGTAGCCCATCTTGTCGATCTTCCCCGGGATGGTGAGACCGGGCCTGACCTCCCCGAAGCCGGCCTCCTTCTCCACCAGGAAGGTCGTCATCGACTTGTGCGGGGGCGTCCCCTCGGGGTGTCCTTCGTCACTCCGGCAGAGAACGGCCACCAGGGTCGAGGTCCCGCCGTTGGTGAGCCACATCTTCTGCCCGTCGAGGACGTACTCCTCACCGTCCTTGACGCCCTTGGACGTGATGGCCGACACGTCCGAGCCGAGAGCCGGCTCCGACATCGAGAAGGCGCCGCGCACCTCGCCGAGCGCCATGCGTGGCAGGAAGGTGTCCTTCTGCTCCTGCGTGCCGTGCTGCTTGAGCATGTACGCCACGATGAAGTGGGTGTTGATGATCCCCGACACACTCATCCAGCCGCGCGCGATCTCCTCCACGCAGAGTGCGTAGGTGAGGAGCGACTCGCCCAGCCCGCCGTACTCCTCCGGGATCATCAACCCGAACAGGCCCAGTTCCTTGAGCCCTTCGACGATCTCGGTCGGGTACTCGTCGCGGTGCTCCAGGGAGGTCGCGACCGGGATGATCTCCTTGTCGACGAAGTCCCTTACGGTGGAGAGGATTTCCTCCTGGACGTCGGTCAGACCTGCGGTCCGGGCGAGTCGGCTCATGACGGCTTCTCCTGTGGCTTCGCTCTAGTTGGCGGGGGCGGGTGCCGGGCGGCCGGGCTGCTCGCCGCCGCGTGCCTCGATGTACTCCTGCGTGGGGACCATCACCTTGCGCCGGAAGACGCAGACGACGGTGCCGTCCTGCTTGAAGCCCCGGGTCTCGACGTACACGATGCCCCGGTCGCTCTTCGACTTCGACGGCGTCTTGTCGAGCACGGTGGTCTCGCCGTAGATCGTGTCGCCGTGGAAGGTGGGCGCGATGTGCCGCAGCGACTCCACCTCCAGGTTGGCGATGGCCTTGCCCGACACGTCCGGCACCGACATGCCCAGCAACAGCGAGTACACGTAGTTGCCGACGACCACGTTCTTGCCGAAGTCGGTCGTGTTCTCCGCATAGTTGCTGTCCATGTGCAGCGGGTGGTGATTCATGGTCAGCAGGCAGAAAAGGTGGTCGTCGTACTCGGTGACCGTCTTGCCCGGCCAGTGCTTGTAGACCGCGCCGACCTCGAACTCCTCGAAGGTGCGTCCGAACTGCATGATCAGGCCTCCGGGGCTTCGAACTTGGAGGTGCGCCGCATCCCGGCCGCCCGTCCCTTGCCCGCGATGACCAGTGCCATCTTGCGGCTGGCCTCGTCGATCATCTCGTCGCCGAGCATCGCCGAGCCCTTCTTGCCGCCCTCCTCCGAGGTGCACCAGTCGTAGGCGTCGAGGATCAGCTCGGCGTGGTCGTAGTCCTCCTGCGACGGCGAGAAGACCTCGTTGGCCGCGTCGACCTGGCCCGGGTGCAGCACCCACTTGCCGTCGAAGCCCAGCGCCGCGGCCCGGCCGGCCACCTCGCGGTAGGCGTCCACGTCACGGATCTGCAGGAACGGTCCGTCGATCGCCTGGAGGTCGTGCGTACGGGCCGCCATCAGGATGCGCATCAGGATGTAGTGGTACGCGTCGGCGCCGTAGCCGGGCGGCTGCTGGCCGACGACCAGGGTCTTCATGTTGATGGACGCCATGAAGTCGGCCGGGCCGAAGATCAGCGTCTCCAGCCGGGGCGAAGCCGCCGCGATGGTGTCGATGTTCACCAGGCCCTTGGCGTTCTCGATCTGCGCCTCGATGCCGATCCGGCCGACCTCGAAGCCCATCGTCTTCTCGATCTGGGTCAGCAGCAGGTCCAGCGCCACGACCTGCTCGGCGTCCTGGACCTTCGGCAGCATGATGCAGTCGAGGTTCGGCCCGGCGCCCTCGACGACCGTGATGACGTCCCGGTACGTCCAGTGCGTGGTCCAGTCGTTGACCCGCACCACCCGGGTCTTGCCCGTCCAGTCGCCGTTGTTGAGCGCATCGACGATGGTGTGCCGCGCCCCTTCCTTCGCGAGCGGCGCGCAGGCGTCCTCCAGGTCGAGGAAGACCTGGTCGGCCGGGAGCCCCTGGGCCTTCTCCAGGAAGCGCGGGTTGGAGCCGGGCACGGCCAGACACGAGCGGCGGGGGCGCAGCCGGTTCACGGGCGTGGGCGTGGTCATGCGGGGACCTCCAGAGGGTCGAGCTCGTTGGCTTTGCGGATCTCGTCGACGATACGGCCGATGATCTCCGTGATACCGAAGTCCTTCGGGGTGAAGACGGCGGCGACCCCGGCCCGGACGAGGGCTGCGGCGTCGGCGGGCGGGATGATCCCGCCGGCGATCACCGGGACGTCGTCCGCGCCGGCCGCGCGCAGCCGGTGGAGCACGTCGGGGACGAGTTCGGCGTGCGAGCCGGAGAGGATCGACAGGCCCACGCAGTGCACGTCCTCGGCCAGCGCGGCGGAGACGATCTGTTCCGGCGTCAGCCGGATGCCCTGGTAGACCACCTCGAACCCGGCGTCGCGGGCGCGCACGGCGATCTGCTCGGCGCCGTTGGAGTGCCCGTCGAGACCCGGTTTGCCGACCAGCAACCGCAGCCGTCCGCAGCCGAGGTCCTCGGCGGTACGGGCCACCTTCGCGCGGACCGCGGCCAGCGGGGTGCCCGGCTCGGCGGTGACGGCGACCGGCGCCGAGGAGACCCCGGTCGGCGCCCGGAACTCGCCGAACACGTCCCGCAGCGCCCAGGACCACTCCCCGGTGGTCACCCCTGCGCGGGCGCACTCGACGGTCGCGGCCATCAGGTTGTCCGTACCGGCGGCGGCCTTCTTCAGGGCGGCCAGCGACTCGGTGGCGCGCGCCTCGTCGCGTGCGTCGCGCCAGGCGTGCAGGGCGGCCACCACCCGTGCCTCGTTCTCGGGATCGACCGTCATGATGGCGCCGTCCAGGTCCGCGGTGAGCGGGCTGGGCTCGGTCGCCTCGTGGACGTTGACGCCGATGATCTTCTCCTCGCCGCTCTCGATGCGGGCCCGCCGGGCGGCGTGCGAGGCGACGAGTTCGGACTTGAGGTAGCCGGACTCGACGGCGGCCATCGCGCCGCCCATCTGCTCGATCCGGTCGATCTCCTCCAGCGCCTCCTCCACGAGCGATTCCACCTTCGCCTCGATCACCCGCGAGCCGTCGAAGATGTCCTCGTACTCCAGCAGATCGCTCTCGTGCGCGAGAACCTGCTGGATGCGGAGCGACCACTGCTGGTCCCAGGGGCGCGGCAGCCCCAGCGCCTCGTTCCACGCGGGGAGTTGCACCGCGCGGGCGCGGGCGTCCTTGGAGAGGGTGACGGCGAGCATCTCCAGCACGATGCGCTGGACGTTGTTCTCCGGCTGTGCCTCGGTGAGGCCGAGGGAGTTGACCTGGACGCCGTAGCGGAACCGCCGCTGCTTGGGGTCGGTGATGCCGTACCGCTCGCGGGTGATCCGGTCCCAGATCCGGCCGAAGGCGCGCATCTTGCACATCTCCTCGACGAAACGGACGCCCGCGTTCACGAAGAAGGAGATGCGCGCCACCACCGCGCCGAACTTCTCCGCGGGCACCTGCCCGGAGTCGCGCACCGCGTCCAGCACGGCGACGGCCGTGGACATGGCGTACGCGATCTCCTGGACGGGCGTGGCCCCGGCCTCCTGGAGGTGGTAGCTGCAGATGTTGATCGGGTTCCACTTGGGGACGCTGTTGACCGTGTACGTGATCATGTCGGTGGTCAGCCGCAGGGAGGGCCCGGGCGGGAAGACGTGCGTCCCGCGCGAGAGGTACTCCTTGACGATGTCGTTCTGCGTGGTGCCCTGGAGCTTTCCGGGGTCCGCGCCCTGCTCCTCGGCGACGACCTGGTAGAGCGCCAGCAGCCACATCGCGGTGGCGTTGATCGTCATCGAGGTGTTCATCTGCTCCAGCGGGATGTCCTGGAACAGCCGGCGCATGTCGCCGAGGTGGGAGACCGGCACGCCGACCCGGCCGACCTCGCCGCGGGCGAGGACGTGGTCGGGGTCGTAACCGGTCTGGGTGGGCAGGTCGAAGGCGACGGAGAGACCGGTCTGGCCCTTGGCGAGGTTGCGCCGGTAGAGCTCGTTGGACGCCTCGGCCGTCGAGTGGCCCGCGTACGTCCGCATGAGCCAGGGACGGTCCTTGTGACGTTCGGTCATGGGGAGACCTCAGACGTTCTCGCGGGAAGGGGTGGCGGCCGGTTCCGAGGGGGTGTCGCGGAACAGGTTGATGGCGTCGATGTGCTTCGCGCGCAGTTCCTCGTCGCGCACGCCCAGGCCCTCGCGCGGGGCCAGCGCGAGGACGCCGACCTTGCCCTGGTGGACGTTGCGGTGGACGTCGTGGGCGGCCTGCCCGGTCTCCTCCAGCGTGTACACGCGGGAGAGCGTCGGGTGGATCTTGCCCTTCGCCACCAGCCGGTTCGCCTCCCACGCCTCGCGGTAGTTGGCGAAGTGCGAGCCGACGATCTTCTTGAGCGACATCCACAGGTAGCGGTTGTCGTACTCGTGGGTGTACCCGGAGGTGGAGGCGCAGGTGACGATGGTGCCGCCCTTGCGGGTGACGTAGACGGAGGCGCCGAAGGTCTCGCGGCCGGGGTGCTCGAAGACGATGTCGACGTCCTCGCCGCCGGTCAGCTCGCGGATGCGCTTGCCGAACCGCTTCCACTCGCGGGGGTCCTGGTGGCTCTCGTCCTTCCAGAACTTGTAGCCCTCGGCGCTGCGGTCGATGATCGCCTCGGCGCCCATCCGCCGGCAGATGTCCGCCTTCTGGTCGTTGGAGACCACGCAGATCGGGTTGGCGCCGCCGGCCAGCGCGAACTGGGTGGCGTACGAACCGAGTCCGCCGCTCGCCCCCCAGATCAGGACGTTGTCGCCCTGCTTCATACCCGCGCCGTTGCGCGAGACGAGCTGGCGGTACGCGGTCGAGTTGACGAGCCCGGGGGCCGCCGCCTCCTCCCAGCTGAGGTGGTCGGGCTTGGGCATCAACTGGTTGGACTTGACGAGCGCGATCTCGGCGAGCCCGCCGAAGTTGGTCTCGAAGCCCCAGATGCGCTGTTCGGGGTCGAGCATCGTGTCGTTGTGGCCGTCGGACGACTCCAGTTCGACGGAGAGGCAGTGCGCGACGACCTCGTCGCCCGGGTGCCAGGCGTTCACGCCGGGCCCGGTGCGCAGCACGACGCCCGCCAGGTCGGAGCCGATGACGTGGTACGGCAGGTCGTGGCGCTTCGTCAGCTCGCTGAGCCTGCCGTACCGCTCCAGGAACCCGAAGGTGGAGACCGGCTCGAAGATCGAGGTCCAGACGGAGTTGTAGTTCACCGAGCTGGCCATGACGGCGACCAGGGCCTCGCCCGGGCCGAGTTCGGGCAGCGGGACCTCGTCGAGATGGAGCGATTCGCGCGGGTCCTTGTCGCGGGTGGCGCGCCCCTCGAACATCCCCGCTTCGTCCTTGTGCACGGTCACCGCGCGGTAGGACTCGGGGAGGGGCAGCGCCGCGAAGTCGGCTGCGGTGCTTTCCTGCGACTGGATCGCGTCCAGGATTTCCTTCACGGTGATGCCTCCGGCGGGTGGTGTCTCCCCTGCTCGAACGGGCCGAGAGCCAGGGGAACGCTGGTGAGGAACGCTTCGGTGGTCCCTGCGGACAGGGAGCGGTGCGGTCTGGGGAGGTGTGCCGTCGGTTCGGCGGGTGGTGCTCGGCGTGCTCGGTGGAGCGGAAGGGTGCCTGTGACGCAGGCGTCCGGGCGCGCGGGCACGGTCGGCTCGCGGGGACAGCCGGCGTACGTGAGATCCGGTACGCCGGCCGCCCGGACACCTTCAACGTATGGCACTGCGTGACAGCTGACAAGGCACCGAGTGCCAACAATTTCTCTCAAGTGTCATCCGATGGGCACGCATGAGCAACACCATGGGCGTTCTGGTGCGGTCTGTCCCGCAGGGGAAGGGCTACGACGCGATGCGGTACACGTACGGCGTCGTGGTCGCGAGCGCCGAGAAGCCCAGCCGCGCCAGGATCGGCGCGGAGTCCGCCGAGGCGTCGACCTGGAGGTACTCCACCCCGCGCGCGGCGGCCGTACGCGCCCGGTGCGCGACCAGGGCCCGGTAGATTCCGCGCCCCCGCCACGCCGGGTGCGTACCCCCGCCCCACAGCCCCGCGAAGGAGGTGCCCGGGTACAGCTCCATCCGTGCCGAGCTCACCGGCAGCCCGTCCGCCACCGCCACCAGTCCGAAGAAGTCCTCCGGCGCCGCCGCCAGCCGCGCCAGCAGGTGGTCGCGGAGCCACGAGGCGTCCCTGCCGAACGACGCCTCGTTCGCGTCGGCCATCATGCGCACCCCGGCCTCGTCGTGCACCTCGCGCACCTCGACCCCGGCGGGCGGCCCGGCGTCGGCCGGCAGGTCGGCCACCGCCGCCACCATCAGCGTCTCCGGCGGCTCCGGGACGAACCCGGCGGCCCGCAGCCGGTCGCCGAGGTCGGCGGGGCGGTCGTGGCTGTACAGCTTCCACTCGAAGTGCGTGACACCGCGTGCCACGCGGAGTGCCTCGTAGTGCGCGACCTGCGCCGCAACGGCCGCCCCGGCGCCCTCCCCGTCGAGCGCCGGGGAAGACCACGCCACACCGTTCCAGTCGTCGGGTCCGCCGCTCTGGCGGACCACCGGCCCGTCCCGCTCCACCTGTACGCCGGGGCCGTCGGGGCAGGCGTGTTCCCGCATCTCGTCATCGAACAGAGCCAGAAGTTCCTCGTGGGTACGCATCGGCGTACCCGACCACACCCCAAGACGCCCGACCATCGAATTTCGGTCGCGTCCGCGTCGATCACCCGCCCTCGGGGCAGACGCCCCCTCAGATGATCTTGCGTAGCGCAGGGCACACCGGCGGGGCACGGACCCGGCCAGGACGAGGGGTGGAACGGGATGCCGACAGGGATACGCGGGGGTACGCGGACGCGCCGCAGGGACTTCAGCCTCCGTCGCACGGCCGTGGGATTCGCCCTCGCGGCACTCCTGCTCTGGGCCGGCGGCCTGCTCTTCCGCAGCCTCTGGGCCGGCGTGGGCGGGCATCCCGTCGTCTGGGGCGTCCTCGCCCTGCTCGTGTGCGCGGGTACGGTCCTGCCGCTGCGCCGGCGCCACCGGCGCAGGCGGGCCGCACGGCTGGCGGCGGCCGTCACCGAGGCCGCTGAGGACCTGGTGGACACCGCGCTGGCGGAGATCGACGAGGCGGCCGCGGCGGGGCGGCGGGACGAGCCGGCGCCCGTGTGCGAGCCCGTCCCCGAGCCGGGGTACGAGCCCGTGTACGAGCCCGCTCCGGTGGACTTCGCGGCCCTCGATCCGTACGCCTTCGAGGAGGCCGTGGCGGAACTCTGCCGACGCGACGGCTGCCGGGACGCGGAGGTGGTGGGCGGTGCCGGGGACCTCGGCGCCGACGTGCTCGCCACCGCCCCGGACGGGCGACGCCTCGTCGTCCAGTGCAAGCGCTACGGCCCGGCGAACAAGGTGGGCTCGCAGGATCTCCAGCGGTTCGGCGGGACCTGCTACGCCGTCCACGGTGCCGAGGTGGCGGTCGTGGTGAGCACGGGGGAGTTCACCGCACCCGCCGCCGAGTACGCGGCCTCCTGCGGAATCGTCTGTGTCGACGCGGCGGCGCTGGCGGGCTGGAGCGAGGGCACGCTGCCGCCGCCGTGGGAACTCCCGGTCACCGTCGCCGGGCCGGGCCTGCCCGAGCCCGCCTGAATCCGTGCCCGTGCCCGGGGCCCGCCCTCAGCGCTCCTTCAACGCCTGTTGGATCGTGCGCATGACCTCGTCCAGGGGGGCGTCCGTACGGGCCACCGCGACCAGCACCTCGCCGTCCGAGGAGACCGAGGCGGCGGACGTCGCGGCCTCCGCCGCCGGCTCGGTGCCGGTGATCCGGCCCGCGCCGATCCCGGTGCCGAAGGTCTCCCTGACGATGGCGAAGGCGTGGTCCAGCTGGTTCTCCACGTCCCCCTTGCCGTCCGCCCGCAGCCAACGCCGCAGTACGTGGTTGTGGGCGGTCACCACGGCCGACGCGGCGACCTCGGCCAGCAGCGGGTCGTCGTTGCCCACGTGGCTGTCGCGCTCGTCGAAGTGGCCCAGCAGGTAGCGCGTGAACAGCCGCTCGTAGCGGGCCACCGAGGCGATCTCGGCCTCACGGAGCGCCGGTACCTCGCGGGTGAGCTTGTAGCGGGCCACGGAGACGGCGGGCTTGGCCGCGTACATCTTCATGACCTCCTTGATGCCCCGGCACACCGTGTCGAGCGGGTGCTCGTGCGAGGGAGCCGCGTTCAGCACCGCCTCCGCACGCACCAGGGTGTCGTCGTGGTCCGGGAAGATCGCCTCCTCCTTCGACCGGAAGTGCCGGAAGAAGGTCCGCCGGGCCACGCCCGCGGCGCCCGCGATCTCGTCGACGGTGGTGCCCTCGTAGCCCTGCGTCGCGAAGAGCTCCATGGCGGCAGCGGCCAACTCACGGCGCATTTTGAGCCGTTGAGCTGCGGCGCGGGTGACTGCCGTGCTCTCCGGGGCGTCGGAGGCGGCGCTGGCACGGGGTGACCTGGCGGGCTGGGACATGGTGTGAACGTACTCCATGGGTGACGGTGGGTGTGCCGGAGGTGGTGTCTCGCGGATCAAGGTCCTTCATGACTGGCCGGACACCGTGAGGGGCCGGCATCCGGCCACCTCTGTCCCTGTCCCGCCGGCTACCGGCCAGGGGTGACGACGGTGCCGGCGCGGGAGCCGCCGCTCGCCCTCAGCGCCGCGACCGCGGACACCGGGTCGTCCGCGTAGAAACGGAAGGCGCGGGCCTCGGCGTGCCCGCCCATGATCCGTGTGTACCGCAGTGGCTCGGTGAGCTCCACGGTGACCGTGGTCTGCCCTCCGACGGCGATGTCCGCCGTGCCGTTCCCGTCCACCGCGGCCGGCCTTCCGCCGGGGAACCGTCGTTCCAGCCGGACGGAGGCCACCCGGTCGGCCGGGACTCGGATGTCGAGCAGGGCCCCGTAGCGCAGGCGCAGCGAACCGTCCGCCCCGATCACGTGCGGACCCACCACGCAGGAGGCGTGCAGGGCCAGCAGGAAGCAGCAGCCCCAGAGGTCGAGAACGAGCACGACGGCGTGCACCGCCGGCCAGGGGATCACGACGGCGAGGGCGACGGTCTCGACCACGGAGACGAAGAGGAGGCCGTACATGGTCGCCGCCTGGGCCGGGGCGTACGGAACAGGGTGGTCCCCCTCACCCACGCCCTGCGGGCCGCGACGGGTGGCCCAGCGCCGGAGACCTCCCGCAAGGGCGGTCTGTCGGCCGGCCAGCCGGCGCACGGTCGTTCGTACCGCCCTCACCTCGCACGCTCCCTTCGTACGGTTTCCCCGAGCGCGCGTTCCCCGACCGCACGCTCTTCGGCCGGACCCTTCCCGGGCGCGAGTTCCCCGAGCAGCTCGACGGTGCGGCGTACGGCCGCCGCCTGCGCGGGAGGGAGCTCGGCGAAGAGGACGTCCGCGAGACCGTTCTCCGCACCCGGCCCACCGCCTCCTTCCGGCGCCGTGAACGCCCGTACCACCTCGTCCGGGAGGTTTCCGGCGATGGCCCGGGCGGCCTCCTCCACCAGCGGATCGTCCTCGTCCGCCCCGGCCAGTGCCTCCACGAGGTCGTACACCGCGTGCGCGCGCCGCATGGCCGCGGCGTCCGCACTCAGGCTCCGCCCCATGGCACGGAGCAGGGCGTGGAGCCGGTCCCGGTTGGCGTCCGGCGAGCCGGTCTCCATCAGGGCCAGCAGTTCCCGTTCCCTGGCCGCCATCGCGGGTTCGGGACCGGGCAGTCGCGCCGACGCGAGGGCCATGTCGTCGAAGAAGGAGGCGAGCTCCGGTGAGACGGGGGCCTCCGCGGGCAGCCTGCCGGTCCGTTCTGCCTGTTCCAGCAGCCGGCCCAGCCGCACGCGCCGGTGCCGGATGCCCTCCTCCTGGCGTGCCAGGTCGGCGTCCAGCTCCGCGAGGATCTCCACAAGATCCTTGCCCCTGTCGTCCGCCAGGACGTCCCCGACCTCGTCGAGACTCAGGCCGAGTTCGGTCAGCCGACGGACGCGGGCCAACTCGACGGCGTCGCTCAGCGTGTAGTCGCGGTAGCCGTTGGGCTGCCGCGGCGGCTCGGGCAGCAGCCCGATGCGGTGGTAGTGCCGCACGGCGCGAGTCGTGACACCGACGATGCCGGCGAGCTCTCCGATTCTCATGACCCCAGTAGAAACCTTGTCGCCGCGACAAGGTCAAGGGTCGTCCGGACAAGCCCCGTGGAGAGCGACGA
>NZ_JBHWZJ010000207.1:0-12522 GCF_042728415.1 Streptomyces sp. NPDC060198
GAGCGTGTGCGGTGCCGAAGGGTCTCGCCTGCTGCTACCGCCCCGCCGCCGTGCCGGAGCGCTTCGAAGGACGGCACGGAGGCTCGGGCCTGAAGCCCTGGGCCTTCCAGCGCTGTCGCAGCCTCCCGTGCTCGTACTGCGAAAGCTCCGGGACAGCCCCTGGCCATCCCTCAGTCTCACGTGCACGCAGTCGATGAACAGGACCGGACAGACCGAGTCGGGCGGCCGGTTCTGCCATTCGTGCAATCCGTCGAGCGCCTTGTCGGTGATCGTGGTGTTGCCGCTGGCCGTTCTCTCGCTCTCCTCGCTCTCCTCGTGACCGAGGCCGGCGATCTCGCCCCCGCGGGCGGACTCAAGAACCGTCTTCGTCAGCCGCCGAAGCAAGCAGCCATGGCCGGGCCAGCTTGATCCCGTCGGCCTTCGCGTTTCGACCAGTTGGCTGACCAGTTGGTCATCCGGAGCATCCGGTGAACCGGACGGGCCGCAGTCCCTCGGCGGCCTCGACCGAGACGGCCACGTCTGTCATCAGGCGTTACTTCCTGTTGGAAGATCCACCGTTGACAGTACGGACCCGCCTCCGGCTGCTTTCGGTCGTGTTTCTTCCGCAGGTGCGACCGGAGTCGGCCATTCTGAGCGTCCCCCCAGGTCTTTCGCCTCCTACGCGCACGCCCATCGGGCCATCGTCGGCACAGGTCGCCGAGACGGGGACGCAGGATGGCCGAGAACCGCCCGTGGGCATTCCAGCCAGATGCCGTCAGGCGCAATGCTTATGTCGTTGATTACTCCTGGGGGCTGGTGCCTAAGGTCGTCTCGCATTCGGTTCACAGCGGTGCCGAACTCAGGGGGAAGCGATGTCGCTTGTCAGGCCTGTCCTGGAGCGGGCTCTCGGCAGGACTCCGTTGCTCCACCTCACCGTTACTCACCGAGGACGTTCGTGCCGGCTGGCGCTGAAGCTGGAGGGGCACGGTCCCAGCGGTTCGGTCAAGGACCGCAGCGCCGTAGGACTCCTGCAGGCTCTGCACGACGAGCAGCCGCTGACGCCGGGCACCGTAGTGGTCGAGTCGACCTCCGGGAATCTCGGCCTGGCGCTGGCCCGATTACTGCGCGCCGTCGACTGCACCTTGCTCGCGGTGGTCGACCTCAAGACCCCGCCCGTCACTCGCCGCATGCTCGAGGCCGACGGCGCGCGCGTCCTGGTGGTCGACGAGCCGGACGGCCAAGGCGGCTATCTGCTGAGCAGGCTGCGCACCGTGCGCGAGCTGCTGGCCCAGAACCCCGGCTACCGCTGGCCCAACCAGTATGAGAACTGGGCCGCCCCCGAGGTGCATCGCACCACCACGGGCCCAGAGATCACCGAAGACGCGGGTGCCGGGCTCGACGCGGTCTACGTCCCTGTCTCCACCGGCGGAACCCTTGCCGGCATCGCCTCCCATCTGCGCGAGCACCGCCCCGACGTCGCCCCGGTCGCCGTCGACGTACGCGGTTCCCTGGCCGTCGCCGGCAGCGCGGGACGCCGGCTGATACCGGGCATCGGGGCCAGCCGCCCCTCCGCCTTCCTGAAAAGCGGGGACAGCTACGACCGCCTCGTACAGGTCGACGACGTCGAGGCGATCACCATCTGCCGGATCATGGCCGAGGACCTGGGGCTCGCGCTCGGCGGGTCCAGCGGCTGCGCCGTGCGCGCGGTGGTCACCGATCTGGCGAACGATCCCGCGCCACGGGGACTCTCGGTCTGTGTGGCCGCCGACGGCGGCGAAAAATACCGCGACACCCTCTACTCCGACGTCTGGGCGAGCGAACAGGGCATCGCCGAACAGATAGCCGCCACGACGAGACAACTGCGCCGTGAGGGGCTGTTCTTCACGCGGCGGCAACCGCACCACCTGGAGCACCAGCGACCATGAGTACGAGCATCACGCCAGGACGGCGCGAGAGCGGCCGCGACTACCGGCAGTTCCTTCCGCTGGTGCAGGGCGCGACCTTGATCGAATGGACCGGGACCGGCCTGTTCCTCGCCGTGTCGACCATCTACTTCATCAAGGTCGCCCATCTCAGCACCTCGTCCGTGGGCATCGGACTGACGATCGGCGGCGCGACCGCCCTTTTCGCCGCCCTGCCCATCGCCCGGCTGGCCGAACGCTTCGGCCCCAAGTCCGTGCTGATCGGCGTCATGCTCCTGCGCTCCTTGGCCACCATCGGCTATCTGTGGGTGGACGGCTGGTGGAGTTTCCTGCTGGTCGTCTCCCTCATCGCCGTCACCGAGCAGTCCTCGCCCCCTCTGGTCCAGGCGTATGTCGGCGCGCGGGCGCCGGAAAGCCTGCGCGCGAGGGTGATGGCCGTCCAGCGCACCGTCGTCAATCTGGGCATCAGCCTGGGAGGGCTGATCGCCGGAGTCGCCCTGGGTTCGGGCTCGCACGGCGCGTTCCGGCCGCTGCTGATCGGTGGCGCGGTCGCCTACGTCATCGTGGCCGCGGTGTTCGCCACCGCACGCGACGAGGGCTCGGTCGGCAGCGTCGGGACGACGGGCGTACGGGAATTGCTCAAGGACGGGCGGCTGCTGGGCTTCACCACGTACAACGCGCTGGTGTCGCTGTGGATGCCGGTGCTCAACGTGGCGTTCCCGCTGTGGCTGGTGACCGCCACCGAGGTGCCGGAGCGCTACGTCGGCATCCTCTACGCCGTCAACACCGTGCTCTGCATCGCCCTTCAGTACCCCCTCAACCGCTGCTACAACACGACGCGTCGGGCCTGGTTGTCGTACGCGACCGCGGCGGCGCTGCTGAGCTGCGGCGCGCTGGCGTTCGCCGCCGCGCCGGGCTTCGGGACGCGCGGCGCACTGCTGACGTTGGGCGGCGCGGTCGTGCTGCTGACCTTCGCCGAGCTGCTGCAGGTCGGCGCGTCCTGGACGCTCTCCTTCGATCTGGCCCCCGAGGAGGCGCGCAGCGCCTACCTGGTGCTGTTCAACACCAGCCGCACCGTCGCCAACCGGGTCGCCGGTCCGGTCCTGATGACGGGTGTGGTGCTCGCCCTCGGCAAGGCCGGCTGGATCGCGCTCGCCTGTGCGCTCCTGGTGGGCGCGTTCGTTCCCCTCGCAGCGCTGCGAGGGGCGCGCCGCGCCGGGACGGCCGGGCCGGTGGAACGCGCAGACGAACCAAAGGCACGTACCGCCCGCTGACCTCCGGCCTGTTGGGCCGCCCCCGTCCGAGCATTCCCCACCCCGGCCAAGGAGGCCCCGCTCCCCATGGACTTCGAGCGATACCCAGACAGTCACTTCCTCCATCTGACGCGCGCGGACGTCGTCGAGGCCGCCCGGGGCGTGGACATCGTGCAGACGGTGGCCGAAGCGCTGACGCTGCACAGCGCGGGGCAGTCGGTCCTCCCCGAGGAGGCCTACCTCGGCTGGACGACCCCGCGGGGCGACTCGGCCCGGCTGCTGGCGATGCCCGGCGCGCTGCTCGAGGCCGACCGCCCGCCCGTCGTCGGTCTGAAGACCATCAACGCCTCACTGGGCAATCCGGCACGAGGCATTCCGCGCTCCCAGGGCTTCACCCTGCTGCTCGACCCGGAGACGGCACGGCCCGTCGCCCTGATGGAGGCGGCGTACATCAGCGCGATGCGCACCGCAGCGGTGACCGCGCTGGCCGTACTCCACCTGGCGGTGAGGTCCCCGCAGCGGCTGGCACTCGTCGGCTGTGGTGCCCTCGCCCAGGCGCATGCCGCGCTGTTGCTGCGCACCGTGCCGACCCTGCGCGCGCTGGCGCTCTACGACGTGACGCCCGAACGCGCCGATGCCCTCGCCGCGTACGTCGCCTCGCTGCCCGGAGGCGCGAAGGTCGAGACCGTGCGGGCCGAGAGCGCACGAGAGGCGGTGCGGGACGCCGAACTCGTCGTGCCCGTCACCACGGTGACGCAGGGGTACATCGAGCCCGACTGGCTGCGGCCGGGCGCGCTGGTCTGCCACGTCTCGCTGGACGACCTCACCGAGGGGGCGGTGCTCGCTGCTGACACGGTGATCGTCGACGACTGGAGCCTGGTGCGCGACGACCCACGCCGTCTGCTCGGCCGGATGCACCGGGCGGGCACCCTGCTCGGCCCCGACGGCGCCCCTCGGGACGGGGTGACCGCGCAGCCCGGTGCGCGCCGGGTGGACGCCGCCCTCGGCGACGTGCTCGCCGGCCGGCACCCGGGCCGCCACCGCCAGGACGAGACCATCATCAGCAATCCCTTCGGCATGTCGATCCTCGATGTCGCCGTCGCCGACCGTATACACGCTCGCGCCGAGGCCGTCGGCCTCGGCACCCGGCTCACGCTCTGAGGGGGACATCATGGCTATCGATCTCAACGTCCAGGAAATCAACCGCACCATGTGGTCGTACGGGGAGTACCGGCACGTGGCCGACCTGCTGCGCCCCGGCGCGGTCGAACTGGTCGGACGGCTCGACCCCGAGCCCGGCTGCCGCCATCTCGACGTCGCCACCGGCAACGGCAACGTGGCGCTGCTGTCCGCGCAGCGCGGATCGACGGTGACCGGGCTCGATCTGACGGACGAGTTCTTCTCCGACGCCCGCGAGCGCTTCGCCGAGGCGGGAGTGGAGGTGGAGCTGCATCGCGGGGACGCTCAGGAGCTTCCCTTCGCCGACGGCTCGTTCGACCTGGTGACCTCTACCTACGGGGTGCAGTTCGCGCCCGACCACGCCGCCTCCTCCGGAGAGATGGCCCGAGTGCTGCGCCCCGGCGGCCGGATCGGCATGTGCAACTGGACGGCGCGCAGCTGGACGGCGCACTTCCAGGAGATTCTGTCTGCCTACTTTCCCTCGCCCAACGGTCATCAGGGGCAGCCGATGCTGTGGGGCTCGGCGGACTACCTCGCCGAGCTGTTCGGCCCCTCCTTCACCGTCACCGCCGAACGCAGGGAGCTGTTCTACTCCTTCGCGACCGCCGAGGACCTGGTCGCCTTCTTCGAGAACTGCTTCGGTCCGTGCATCGCCGCGAAGAACACGATCTCCCCGTCGTCGCGCTGGAAGGAACTGCGGGCCGAGATGGTCGAGATGACCGAGGACTTCCACACCACGGACGAGCGGGGAACCGGAGTCCCCGTCGAGTACCTGCTCGTCTTCGCGGAGAAGAAGGGATCCCAGTGACCGCTCTGCCGACGCACTATCCCTCGCTGCCGCTGGCCGAAGGGGCCCGGGAGCGGGCCGTCGCCGCGGCGCTGACCCGCAGCGAGCCGTACCCGCTGGGCGAGGGCGTCCATGCCCACGTGGAACGGCACGCGGCCGCCCGGCCCGACCGCACGGCGATCGAGGACGGCGAACAGAGCGTCAGCTACGGCGAGTTGACCGACCGGATGCAGCAGATCGCCGGCCAACTGGCAGCAGCGGGTGTCACCGGCGGGCAGATCGTCGCGGTGGGCGGCCGGCGCGGCGCCGATGTCGTCTGTGCCTTCCTCGCGCTGGAACTGCTGGGCGCCGTCTATCTGCCTGTCGACGCGAGCTGGCCGGCCGCCCGCGTCGACGCGCTGCTGAGGGACAGCGGCGCGGTGCTGCTGCTCACTGTCGGCGGGCCCGCCGACAGTGGCGAACTGGTCAAGGGCGCTCAGGCGGCCGGCGTGCCCACCGCCTCCCCGGCACCCGCGGACGCCCACCGCACCCGGCCGTCACCGCCGCCCGCCGACGAAGTGCGTTACGTCCTGTACACCTCGGGATCGACCGGCCGCCCCAAAGCCGCGGTCGTCGAACACCGGGGAATGCTCAACCACCTGTGGGCCAAGGTCGACGACCTCAAGATGACCGCCGCCGACCGGCTGGCGCAGACCGCGCCGCTGAGCTTCGACATCTCCGTCTGGCAGATGCTGGCGCCGCTCCTCGTCGGTGGCCGCGTCCAGATCTTCAGCGACGACCAGGCCCAGGACGGCGCGCTGCTGCTGGAGGCGGTACGCCGGAGCGGGACCACCGTCCTGGAGACCGTGCCCACGCTGATCCGCTTCCTGCTGGACGCCCAACGGAGCGCGGGGATCCGGCCCGGTGCGCTGCGCTGGATGATCGCCACCGGCGAGGAACTGCCGCCCGCGCTGGCCCGCCGGTGGCACGAAGCCCTTCCCGGCATCCCGCTGCTCAACGCCTACGGCCCCACGGAGTGTTCGGACGACGTCACCCACGCGGTCCTCGGCGCGCCCGGCCCCGGCGTACGCCGTCTGCCGATCGGCACTCCCGTCGGCAATGCCGCGCTGTACGTCCTGCGCGCCGAGGACAGGCGGTGGCACGCCTGCGACCACGGGGAGACGGGTGAGCTGTTCGTCGGCGGCCTCGTCGTGGGCCGCGGCTATCTGGGCGACCCGGAGCGGACCGCGCTCGCCTTTTTCGCCGACCCGTTCACCGAGGGCGGCGGGCGGTTGTACCGCACCGGCGACGCGGTGCGGGTGCTGCCGGACGGCCAGTTGGAGTATCTGGGCCGGGTCGACCGGCAGGTGAAGCTCGGTGGCGTCCGCATGGAGCTCGCCGAGATCGAGGCGGAGCTCGGCGCCCACCCCGCGGTGGCCGCCTGCGCGGTCGCCGTACGCACCGACGGCGACGAGGGCGCACTGGTGGCCCGCGAGAGTGCCCACGCTCCGGCGGTGGGCCACCAGCGGCTGGTCGCGTACGTCACGACCCCCGACGGGGAGGTGGCGGAGGAGGCGCTGCGCGCCCATCTGGCCGAGCGGCTGCCCGCGCCGATGGTGCCGCACACGTTCGTGGTGCTTCCAGGGCTGCCGCTCACTCGCAACGGCAAGACCGACTACAAGGCCCTGCCCGCACCGCCGCGCCGACGCCGCCCCGGCGCTCGTCCCTTCAGTCCGCCGCGGAACGAGGCCGAGGCCGCGATCGCCGCGATCGTCGCCGAACTGCTGGACAGCGGGCAGGTCGGCCGCGACGACTCGTTCCTGGAGCTGGGCGGCGACTCGCTGCAGGCCATGCGGCTGGTCGCACGGCTGCGGGAGACGGGATCGGCGGTGAGCCTGCGCGAGGTGCTGCGCGACGGCAGCCCGGCCGCGCTCGCCGCTCTCGGCACCCGGATCCCGCCCGCCGGGAGGAGCGCCGGCACCGATCATGTCCGGGACGCTCAGCGCACCCGCCCGCTCACTCCGCAGCAGGCAGGCGTGTACTTCCACTGGCGGCTGGATCCGCAGAGTCCCTACTACAGCTATCAGGGCTCCCTGGAGCTGGACGGTCCGCTGGACGTCCCCCGCCTGGCAGCCGCGTGGCGGCTGCTGCTGGCCGAGAATCCGCTGCTGCTCGCCCGGTTCGCCGAGCCGGACGAGGCGCAGGGGGACGAAGTGGTGCACCACTTCCCGCACTGGGACGTGCCGCTGCCGGAGCGGCCCAGGGAGGTCACGGCGGAAGCGTACCGACGGCTGGCGGCCGAGGAAGCCGCCCGCCCCTTCGATCTGCAGGCCGCGCCGGGGTTGCGCGCCGGGCTGTTCAGGCTGCCGGACGGACAGCACCGGGTGCTGGTCACCATGCATGAGCTCCTGCTCGACGGCTGGGGCGCCACCGTCCTCTTCCAACGGCTGGCCGAGTTGTACGAGCGGCGTCCGGCCGCCCCCGACCCCGAGCGTTCCACCCGCTACGACCGCTACCTCGACCACCTCGATCGGGTGCTGGCCGCCGAGGAGACGGCCGAGGCGGGCCGGTACTGGCTGCGACAGCTCGCGGGCGATCTGCCGGTGCTCCAGATCGCGCAGAAGCAGCGCCCGGCCGCGCCCACCTACCGGGGTGCGATCACCGAGGCCGTACTGGACGAGGCTCTGTCGCAACGGCTGCGGGAGACCGCCCTGTCCGCGTCCGCGACCCCGTTCGTACCGCTGCTGGCCGCGTACGCGCTGACGCTCGGCTATTACGGCGACGCCGACGAGGTCGTCGTGGGGGCGCCGATGGCGGGCCGGGAGCGGCCGGAGACGGCCGATGTGCCTGCCTTCATGCTCGCGATGCTGCCGCTGCGGCTGCGCATCGACCCGGCCGCGACGCTCACCGAGTTCACCGCCCTGGTGCGCGACACGGTGTACGACGCGTACACCGCCGCGGACCATCCCTTCGGCTGGACGCTGCGTCAGCTGCCGGCCGCCTCCAGGAGCTCGGCGGCGACCCCCGTCTTCCAGACGATGCTGAACATGCTGCCGTACCCGGCCCGCGCGACCACCGCCGACGGCGTCGGCTTCCGCTTCGTCGAACTGGAAACCGGCTACACGAAGTACGACTGCGCCCTCTACGTGCAGCCGCACGGCCCGGATCGGCTCCTGCTCCAGTACGCCTACCAGCAGGAGCTGCTCGATGAACCGGTCGCACGCAACGTCCTCGCGTCCACGACGATCGCGTTGAGGGCCCTCACCGACCCGCGGCGCGCCGCGCACACTGCCATCCGATCCCTCGACCTGCTGCCCGGAGGCGGACCATCATGACCACCCCGACCCTGCTGCAACGCTTCGCCGCGCAGGTGGCGGCCCGCCCCGAGGCCGTCGCCCTGCGCCATACCGGCACCACGCTCACCTACCGCGAGCTCGACGAGTGGAGCGGCCGGCTGGCCGCACAGCTCGCCGCCAAGGGCACGCGGCCCGGCTCGTTGGTCGCGCTCGCCGCTCAGCGCGGTCCCGCCGCGGTCGCCGGGGTGCTCGCCGTGTTGAAGACCGGCGCGGCCTATCTCGGGCTGGATCCGGCGATCCCCGTGCGGCGCCAGCGCCGCATGGTGGAGGAGACGGGGCCGCAGGCAGTGCTGGCCGAGCCGGGGCTCGATCAGTTCCCCACGCTGGACGCGCCCCGCGTCCGGCTGGCCCCGGTCGCGGAGGGCCCGGTGCACGAAGGGCCTGAACAGGAGCCCGACGACGACGCGCTGTTCCACATCGTCTACACCTCCGGCACCACCGGGAACCCCAAGGGCGTACGGATCAGTCGCCGTTCCGTCCGCGGCCGGCTGGAGTGGATGTGGGAGGACCACCCGTTCCCCGAGAACGCGGTGCTGGCGGTGCAGAAGTCGCCGGCGCTCGTCGCCTCGCCCTGGGAGCTGCTCGGTGGCCTGCTCCAGGGCGTCCCGTCGGTCGTGCTCAGCACCGAAGAGCTCCTCGACCCGGTGCTGTTCGCCGCCGTTGTCGCCGAGGAGCGGATCACCCATCTCTTCCTCACCCCGCAGCTGATCGGCGGGCTCCTGGAGGAGAGCTCGAAGCTCTCCGGTTCCCACCGGCCGGTGCTGGTGACCAGCGGTGCCGACAGCCTGCCCGTGCGAACCGTCCACCGCTTCAGGGAGGTCTGGCCCGACGCCACGCTCCTCAATCTGTACGGCATGACCGAGACCGCCTCCAACGTCGCCGCGTACGACACGGCCGCCCTGCCCGAGGACGCCGAACGTGTGCCGGTCGGCGTCCCGGTGGCGGGAGCGTCGATCTCGGTCCGCGACCGGCACGGCCGCCGTCTGCCCCCCGGTGTGATGGGTGAGGTGTGGGTCTGCGGGCCGCCGCTGGCCCTCGGCTATCTCGGCGGCGACGGCGAGGACCGCTTCACCGTCGACGACCAGGAAGTGCGGCACTACCGGACCGGTGACCGGGGCCGTCATCTCCCGGACGGGGCGCTGGAGATCACCGGCCGCGCCGACAACCAGATCAAGGTGCGCGGCTACCGGGTGGAGCTGGAGGAGATCGAGTCCACCCTCCGCAAGGCGCCCGGCGTCACCGACGCCGGGGCGTACGCGGACCTGGACGACGGCGAGCCGCGGATCGTCGCCTGCGTCACGGCCGAGGAGGAGGTGAGCGTCACGGCCCTGCGCGGATATCTGCGCGACCGGCTGCCCGACTACATGTTGCCGACACGCGTCCAGAAGGTGCCACGGCTTCCACTGGGCCCCAACGGCAAGTTGCAGCGCACCGGGCTGCGCGCGCTCGTGGCGGACATCGGACAGGAGCGGACGGCAGGCTTCACGCCGTCCGACGCCACCGAGGCCGCCGTCGCGGCCCTCTGGGAGGAACTGCTCGGCGCTCCCCCCGCCGACGTGGACCAGAACTTCTTCGACGCCGGAGGCCACTCGCTGCTCGCCGTCCGGCTCGCCAACCGGCTCGCGAAGACCGCCGGTCGGCGCATCCCCCTGCGCCGCATCCTCGGCGCACCCACCGTCGGCGCGATCGCCGCACTCTGCCACGAGGCCCAGAAGGAGGAGCGCGGATGAGCACCCCCTGGCTGAGAATGCGCTACGAGGAGAAGAACGACGGCCCGGCAGACACGCTCGTGGTCTGCTTCGCACCCACCGGCGCGCACGGCTCGACCTTCGCGAGCTGGCACGGGCGGCTGCCCCACGGGATGGCTCTGGTGCTGGTCACACCGCCCGGCAGAGGCACCCGGGTGGACGAGGAACCCGTCGTCGACATGGCCGTGTACGCGGACACGGTGGCCGCCGAGGTGCGGGCGCTCGCGACGGGCAGGCGTACGGTGCTGATCGGGGTGAGTCTCGGTGGGCTGCTGGCGTTCGAGGTCTGCCGCCGGCTGCTGGAGACCGGGGTGCCGGTGACGCGGCTGTGCGTGGTGGCCGGGCAGTCCCCGGGTGACTTCGCCGGTGCGGGCGGCGAAGTGACGCTCGATGACGCCCGCGCCTTCGCGACCGAGACCGGACTGACGGACCCCGAACTGCTGGCCGATCCCGAGTTCGAGGAGGTGCTGCTGCCGCCCGTTCAGGCCGATCTGATGCTGGCCGCCCACTATGCCGGCCGCGCGAGCGGTGCCGCGCATGTCCCGCTGCGGGCGGTGTGGGCCGTCGAGGATCCGCACGTGTCGGAGGCGGCCGTCCAACGGTGGCGCGAGTGGACCACGGCGGACTGCACGGTGCTGTCCGTGGAGGGCGGCCACTACGCCCACCAGGAGAATCCGGCGGCGGTCCTGGCCGCCTGTCTGGACGGCCTCGGCAAAGCCGCCGGTCCGTCCAGACGGGCCGTGCTCGGCAGCGGCGCGGCGGTCGTCTCGGGCACCGTGCTCACACTCGGGACGACGACAGTCGCCGCGCCGAAGGCCGCTGCCGCACAGCGGACGGCGGACGCGGGCGGCGGCACCGGAGGCCGCGCCTTCGACGGCGATCCCACCGATCCGGTGGAGCTCGCCGTCGCGATGATCCGGCAGAACACGAGCAACCCCGGGGACGGCGCGATCACGCTGCCGCACGCACGGATGCTGGAAGGGATCTTCCAAGCCGCCGGGGTCGCCACCGAGATCGTGCCGACCCCCAAGGAGGGCAACGTCCACTTCTTCGCCCGCGTCCCCGCCGCTGCCGGCGCCGCGCGCGAGAAGCCCCTGATCCTGCTCGGCCACTCGGACGTGGTCCCCGCGATCGGGGACGCGTGGACGCGGGAGCCGTTCACCGGGGAGACCGTCGGGGGCATGCTGTACGGCCGGGGTGCCCTCGACATGAAGGGGGTCAACGCCGCCTTCGTCGCCGCCCTGCTGCGCCATGTGCGGCAAGGCACGCGATTCGACCGGGACATCGTCTTCTGGTCCGACTGCGACGAGGAACAGGGTCCGTACGGCGTCCGTTGGCTGCTCACCGAGCACCCGGGCAAGGTGCGGGCCGGAGTGGTCCTCACCGAGGGCGGTTGGGTGCTCGACCAGCGTGACGGCGCGACACCCATGATCGCCACGCTCACCTGCAACGACAAGCGCTCCCTGCTGTTGCGGCTGGAAGCGGCCTCGTACGCCACGCACACCTCCAAGCCGTTCGGCGGGCAGGCCGTGATCCGGCTGGGCGAGGTACTGGAACAGCTCGGCGGCTGGCGGGCCGCCATCCGCCCGAACGCGCTGTCACGGACGTACTTCGCCGAGCTCGCCCGGGCAACCGCGGACCCGGCCCTGGCCGCCGCCCTGCGGGAGATGCTCGACGCGCGCTCCGAGGCGCGGCGGAACCGGGCGGGCGACGCGGTCGTACGGCTCAGCGACACGCCCGAGCTGCACAACGCGATGCTCCGCACCACCCTGGCATTCACCTCGGCCAAGGCCGGCTACTACCCGAGTATCGTGCCCGGCACGGCGACCGCGGAGTTCCGGGCGGCATTCCTGCCCGGGGGCGACGACCCCGGGCGGATCGTCGCCGAACTGCGCTCCCTGATCGGCAACCGGGCCACGCTGACGGTGGTCGGCAATCCCGGCGAGAGCGAGGCGCAGGCTGTCGATCGGCTGCGCGGCTATCTGGCGGTTCCGGACTCCAGCCACGACACGGACGTCTTCCGCGCCTGGCAGAAGGCCGTGCGGCGGACTCATCCCGGGGTGCGGGCGACAGCCTGCCAGTTCGAGGCCGTGACCAGCGCGGTGCCGTTCCGCGAGCAGAACGTGCCGGTCTACGGCATGTACCCCTTCACCGTGAACCGGGACATGCTCAAGCGTATGCACGGTACGGACGAGTACATCGGCGTCGAGGCCCTGCGGCAGGGCACGGAGACGGTCTATCAGCTCCTGGCGGGGCTGCGCGCCGGAGCCTGAGTCCCGCGGGTTCGGTGCGGGAGCGTCGTACGCGGCGCTCCCGCAC
>NZ_JBHWZJ010000208.1:0-12505 GCF_042728415.1 Streptomyces sp. NPDC060198
CCTCCGGACACCGGAGGGGCCACGGCGTTTTCCGGCATGGCCCGCACGGCACGCCCTCGGCGAGAATGGGCCCATGCGCGCCGCCCGACTGATCACCATGGTGCTGCTCCTCCAGTCCCGGCCCGGGATGACCGCGGCCGAGCTGGCGGCGGAGCTGGAAGTGTCGGAGCGGACCGTGCTGCGGGACGCGCGGGCGCTCGGTGAGGCGGGCGTCCCGGTGTACGCGGAGCGCGGCCGGACCGGCGGCTACCACCTCGTCGACGGCTACCGCACCCGCCTCACCGGCCTCGCCCGGGGCGAGGCCGAGGCGCTCTTCCTCTCCGGGCTGCCCACCGCGCTGCGCGACCTGGGTCTGACGGACGCCGCGTCCGCCGCCCGGCTCAAGGTGGCAGCCGCCCTGACGCCGTCGCTGCGGGACGCCCCGGACACGGTGGCCCGGCGCTTCCACCTGGACGCTCCGGGCTGGTTCCAGGACCCGGTGGCCCCGGCGCTGCTGCCCGTCCTGGCCAAGGCCGTCCGCGACGACCTCACGGTCAAGGCCCGCTACCGCCGGGACGACACCGAGGCGGACCGGGTGCTGCTGCCCTACGGGCTCGTGCTGAAGGCCGGCGTCTGGTACCTCTGCGCCCGGGTCGCGCCCCCGGACGGCTCCCCCTCTGCCGGGGACGGGTTCCGGGTGTACCGGGTCGACCGGTTCGTCTCGGTGGAGGTGGCGGCGGAGCCGGAGGGCGGACGGTTCGAGCGGGACGCCGGTTTCGACCTGGCCGGGTTCTGGGCCGGGCGGTCCGTGCGGTTCGCCCGCTCCCTGCTCCGTACCGAGGTGACCGTACGGGTCTCCGGGGCGGGCGCGGAGCGGCTCCGGCACCTGGTGGACCGGGCCGCCGCCGAGGAGGCGCTGACCGCCGCCGGGCCGCCCGACGGCGACGGGTGGCGCACACTCACCCTGCCGGTGGAGTCCCCCGAGGTGGCGTACGAACAGCTGCTGGCACTGGGCGCGGAGGCCGAGGTGCTGGCGCCGCCCGCGCTGCGCGCCCGCCTTCGCGAGACGGCGGCGCGGATGCACGGCCGCTACGGCTGAGGGCTTGCCGACCACCACCCGAACGAAAGCCCGGCAGCTCCGCGTGCGGGGGCCGCCGCCTCGGCCGATGCTGGACCCGTGATGGACGAGACGGAGTTCTGGGAGCTCATCGACAGCACCCGCGAGGCCGCCGAGGGCGACCCCGAGGACCACGCAGAGCTGCTCGTGGAGCGGCTGGTCCGGCTCGATCCCGAGACCGTGCTCGACTTCGCCCGGCATTTCGAGGCCCGCTACCACCGCGCGTACCGCTGGGACCTGTGGGGCGCCGCCGCCCTGCTGCTCGGCGGTGCGAGCGACGACGCCTTCGACTACTTCCGCTGCTGGCTGATCGGCCGGGGCCGGGAGGTGTTCGAAGGCGCGCTCCAGGACCCGGACGACCTCGCCGAACTCCTGGACGACTTCGACGAGGAGGTCGACGGGGACGGCGAGGAGCTGGGCTACGCCGCCGACGAGGCGTACGAGCAGCTCACCGGGGTCGTCTCGCCCGACTTGGGGCTGCCCCCGCAGGCCCGCGAACCGGCCGGTGTGCCCTTCTCGTTCGAGAACGACGAGGTGCTGGCGGCCCGGCTGCCCGCGCTGTGGGAGCGGTTCGGGGCGGCCTGAGCGGTCCCGCCGCCGTCAGAGCGCCCGGCCCATCAGCACGTCGTCGACGTATCCGCCCGCCAGGAAGAGCTCGCCGGGCAGCACGCCCTCGACGGCGAACCCCTCGGAGGCGTAGAGCGCGCGGGCCGGCCCGTTGTGGCCGAGGACGCGCAGGGTGATCCGGTTGGCGCCCTGGCGCCTGGCCTCGGTGAACGCGGCGCGCAGCAGCGCCCGGCCGATGCCGAGACCACGCGCCGTGGCGGCGACGGAGAGGCCCTGGATCTGCCGGACGTGCTGGTGGCAGGCGAGCGGGGTGGGCGCGACCAGGCGGATGTACCCGGCGATGCCCGGGGCCTCGGTGGCATCCGTATCGGCGTCGGCCCGCCCGCCGTCGGGCGCCGTCTCGGCGACGAGGAAGTCGCGGGGCGGGTGGCGCTCGTCGAAGAACGGCGGGTACGGCGGCTGCGGGCGGGGCTGCACGGAGTGCAGGGTCGACCAGGTCTCCCGGTCGAGCACGGCGAGTGCCCCCTCGTCGGAGGGGAGCGCCGGGCGTATCGCGTGGAGGCGGAGCTTGTGCATGGGCGTCACTGTGCCATGCCGTGTCCGGGGTGATCGGGGTGATCCATGGGGCAGGATGGGCCCATGGAGCCCTCCCGCATCGCTGTCACCGGATCGACCGGACTCATCGGAGCCGCGCTCGTGCGCTCGCTGCGGGCCGACGGGCACGAGGTCGCCCGCCTGGTGCGCCGCCCGGCGGAGTCGGGCGACGAGGTCGAGTGGGACCCGCACCGGGGATACGTCGACGCGGCGGGGCTGGTCGGCTGCGACGCGGTCGTGCACATGGCGGGTGCCGGGGTCGGCGACCACCGGTGGACCGAGGCGTACAAGAAGGAGATCCGGGACAGCCGGGTGCTGGGCACCGCCGCGATCGCGGAGGCCCTGGCCTCGCTGGACGCCCCGCCCAGGGTCCTGCTCTCGGGTTCCGCGATCGGCTACTACGGCGACACCGGTGACCGCGCTGTCGACGAAGGCGCCCCGCCCGGCGAGGGTTTCCTGCCCTCGGTGTGCGAGGAGTGGGAGGCCGCCACGGCACCCGCCGAGGAGGCCGGCATCCGGACCGTGCACACGCGCACCGGGCTGGTCGTCGCCTCGGGCGGCGGCGCCTGGGGCAAGCTCTTCCCGCTGTTCAAGGCCGGGCTCGGAGGGCGGCTCGGCAACGGCCGCCAGTACTGGAGCTTCATCGCCCTGCACGACCACGTCGCCGCGCTGCGCCATCTGCTCGACACGGAGTCCCTGTCCGGGCCGGTGAACCTCACAGCGCCCGAACCGGTCACCAACGCCGAGGTGACGGCGGCGATGGGCCGGGTCCTGCACCGGCCCACCTTCTTCACGGCACCCGCCCCGGCGCTCCGCCTGGCGCTGGGCGACTTCGCCGAGGACGTGCTGGGCAGCCAGCGGGTGATCCCGCGCAAGCTGCTGGACTCGGGCTTCACCTTCGCCTTCCCCGGCGTCGACAGCGCCGTCCGCGCGGCCCTCGGCTGACCGACACCGTCCGGCGTCCCGTCCGGAGGGGCGCGTGCGACCCCCGTGCACCGGTGCCCGCTTACGGGCCACTGTCCAGGTATCGGCCATCCTCCTAGCCTCTTTGGCGAACTCGGGCATTCCGGTAGCCGGTTGGGGGCATGAGCCTCCCACCGCTCGCACGACTCGGGGAGGGCATGTGCGTAACCCGGCACACCACGCGGACGTGGTCATCATCGGAGCCGGTACAGCCGGCTTGTCAGCCGCCCACCTTCTCGTACGGGCGGGGGTGAGCGTCAGCGTCCTGGAGGCAACACCGCGCATCGGCGGCAGACTGGCCACGGACGAGGTGGACGGGTTCCGGCTCGACCGTCTCGGTCCGCTGCTCAGCAGCGTGCCGGAGGAACTCGGGGACGTACCGGGGCTGTCGAGCCTGGTGCTCCGCGAATTCGATCCGGCGGTCGTGGTCCACAACTCCGGTCGCCACTACCGCGCCGGTGGCATACGAAGCACCAGGGGCGCATTCATGCCCGTGCGCGCCCGTTCGAGCGCCCCCGTCGGCACCGACCGGGCCGCCGCCTCCGGCCGGGGCGGTGCGGTGGGCGAGGCCCTGGACCGGGCCCGGCTCGGCTCGGCGCTGGCCCGGCTCTCCGCCACCTCCACCGCCCGCATCATGGCCAAGCCGGACCGGTCGGCGGAGTCGGCGCTCACGGCGCGCGGGCTGCCGGCCCGTACCGTCGACGGCTTCCTCCGCCCGCTGCTCGCCGCCCTGCTCAGCGATCCGGAGCTGCGGGTGTCGAGCCGGGTCGCCGAACTCGTCCTGCGCGACTGGGCGCGCGGCACGCTCCGGGTGCCCGAGGGCGGTTCGGCGGCGCTGCCCGAGCTGCTGGCGTCCACCCTGCCGCCGGACACCGTGCGGACGGACGTCCAGGTGACGGCCGCCGACACCACGTCCGTGACCACCAAGGAGCACGGCGAACTGAGCTGCCGATCACTGCTGGTGGCGACCGGCGCGGGGGCCGCCGCCGAGCTGCTGCCCGGCCTGCGGGTGCCCGGCTTCCATCCGGTGACGGTGCTTCACCACACCGCGCCCGCCCCTCCCGGCACGGGCGCCTCACTGGTGCTGGAGGCGGGCGGGGCGGGTCCGGTCGCGTACTCGGCGGTGATGAGCGAGATCGACCCCAGCCGCGCGCCGCAGGGCCGCGCGCTCATCACCTCCGCGGTGCTCGGCACCCCTCCGCCCGGCCTCGACCGTGCGGTGCGCGGCCACCTCGCGGCCCTGTACGGGACGCCCACGGACGACTGGGAGCTGCTGGCCACCCATCACACCGCCGAGGCGGTGCCGGTGATGACCCCGCCGCACGACCCGAGCCGCCCCGTCCGGGTGCTCGCCGGGCTGTACGTGTGCGGCGACCACCGGGACACCAGCACCCTGCGGGGCGCCCTGCACTCCGGGCGGCGCGCGGCGGAGGCGATCCTGGCCGATCTCGGGGCGGGCCCGGGGTACGTGCCGGAGCCGGGGGCGACGCTGTCGGGGGCCGCCTGAGCACCTGAGGGCTGTCAGCCGAGGGCCGCGATCTGCTCGCGGTACCCGCGTACCGCCGCCGCGTCGCGATAGGGCTCGAGCTTGCGCTCGAACTCGCGCACGTACTCCGTCGCCCGGACCGAGCGCATCTCGCGGGCCTGCTGGGCCGCCTCGGCGCCCAGCAGGCAGGCTTGGTCGAGTTCACCGAGGCCGAGCCGGGCCGAGGCGAGGACCACCCGGCAGAAGAGCCTGCTGCGGGCGTACGCGGGCGCGCGCAGTTGGAGCGAGCGTTCGGCGTGCAGGGCGGCGGCCCGGTACTGCTGGAGGTCCCGGTGGCAGTGCGCCAGCTCGTCGGCGAGCTGGGCCTCGTCGAAGTGGCGGGCCCAGTGCGGCGCCTCGTCGCCGGGGCGCGCGGCCTCCAGGGTGCGCTCCGCACGCGCCAGTGAGACGGCGCACGCCCTCGCGTCCCCGAGCACGCCGTGCCCGCGCGCCTCGACCGCGTGCAGCAGCGCCTGGACGGCTGCGGGCGCCGCGGGGCCCACCCCCTGCTGAGCCACCCGGGCGAGCTGGACGGCCTCGCGGCCGTGCCCGAGGTAGACCGCCTGCCGGCTCATGGTGATCAGCACGTAGCTCCCGTAGGCGCGGTCCCCGGCGGCCTGGGCGAGCCGCAGGGCCTGGACGAAGTACCGCTGCGCCAGCCCGTGCGCGGCGATGTCGTACGAGGTCCACCCGGCGAGCCGGGTCAGGTCGGCCGCAGCCGCGAAGAGCCGGCGGCCGGTCGTCTCGGTGTAGCTGCCCCGGAGCATGGGCTCGGCCTCGTGCTCCAGGTAGCGGATCAGCGCCTGGCGGGCGTGCCCGCCGCCGTAGGCGTGGTCGAGCGAGCGGAAGAGTTCGCCGACCGAGCGCAGCGCCGCCACGTCGCCGTCGCCGACGCGCTGCCCGGGCCCCCGCTCGGTCTGCCGCTGGCGCGGCACCGCGGGGCGCGGGGTTCCGGGAGTCCCGGCGGGGCCCGTGTACGTGCTGCCGTCCGGGGCGCCGCCCGGCCCGGGGGCGGAGCGCTGACCGCCGATCCAGGCTCCCGTGGCCGGAGTGCCGGGGCCGCCCGGGCCGTGCGGGGTGTTCGTGCGGGTGGCTGGGCGCGCGTCGCCGAGCGGGCCGGGGCCGGTGGTGGCGCCGGGCCCGCCCCGGGCGCCCTCGGCTGCGGGCCCCTGAACCGCGGCGACTCCCGTGGCGGGTGCCGGGAGCTCGCCCCGGGAGACGGACTCGTCGGCCTGGCCGATCAGCCAGTCCCGGCTCGGCACCACCAGCCCGGCCGGGGTGAAGGCGATCTTGCGCAGGTCCGCCTGGTTGCCGGAGTCCTTGCGCCAGAGTCCGCTGACGATGTCGACGGCCTCGGCCGGGGTCGCCGCGAACTCCAGGCCCGCGTAGACGGGCGCGCACGCGTCCAGCCCGAGGTCCTGGGCGGTGAGCCGGCGCCCGAGGCGCCGGGTGAAGACCTCGGCGATCAGTGCGGGTGTCGTCCCCCGCGGCTGCTGGCCGCGCAGCCAGCGGGTCACCGAGGTCTTGTCGTACCGCAGGTCGAGGCCGTGCTCCAGCCCCAGCTGGTCCACCCGGCGGGCCAGGCCCGCGTGGGAGAAGCCGGCCTCCGCGATGAGTGCGGCGAGTCTGCGGTTCGGGGGGTGCGGGGTGCGCTGCGGGGGTCGTTCCGACATCTGCGGTGCGGTCTCCTGCCTTGCCTGGGCCGGGCGTGGCAGCCCTTGGGGAACGGCGTGAATTTAGCGGCCCTCGGAGCGGCACCGGCCGGGTTCGCTCCATGTTCATCCGATCGTGTGAGGAGTGGCGGTCACGCTGACGGAATGACCTGCCGGACCGCCCGGCCCCGGACGGTCGTACAGTGATTCGGGCGCGATCAGTGCACGGTGACGACGGGCGGAGGCACCCCTCCGGACCGGCGTCACCACGAGTAGGGAGGCATCGCCGTGAGCGAGCTGCGTTTCGTCCGGCTGGGGTTCGGCACGGAAGCCGTCGAGTACCAGGAGGCCTGGCAGAAGCAGCGCGAGCTGCACGCCGCCCGGTTCGAGGACACCGTCCCCGACACCTGCCTGCTGCTGGAGCACAGGTCCGTCTACACGGCGGGCCGGCGCACCACCGACGGCGAGCGGCCCCTGGACGGCACCCCCGTCGTCGACGTGGACCGCGGCGGCAAGATCACCTGGCACGGTCCGGGTCAGCTCGTCGGCTACCCGATCCAGAAGCTGCCCCGCCCGGTCGACGTCGTCGCCCACGTGCGCCGACTGGAGGAGGCGCTGATCCGCGCCGCCGCCGAGTTCGGCGTGGCGACCAGCCGGGTCGAGGGCCGCAGCGGGGTCTGGGTGCTGGGCGATCCGGTCGAGCAGCGGCCGTCGATCGGCGGCCTGTCGCTGGACTTCGACCCCCGGCTGACCGACGAGGAGTTCGACCCTCGGCTCGACGGCCCCGAGTACGCGCCCTCCAACGCCGGGCAGCGCCGTGAGGACCGCAAGCTGGCCGCCATCGGCATCCGGGTCGCCAAGGGCGTCACGATGCACGGCTTCGCGCTGAACGTGAACCCCGACAACACCTCCTTCGACCGGATCGTGCCGTGCGGCATCCGCGACGCGGGCGTCACCTCGCTCGCGTACGAGCTGGGGCGCGACCTCACCATCGCGGACGTGCTCCCGGTCGTGGAGAAGCACCTGCGCGACGTCCTGGAGAACGCCGAGCTCGCGCCCCGCGAGGTGGCGCCCGCTCCCGCGAGCGCCTGACCGCCGACGGCCCCGGGGTGCCGTACGGGCCCTCTCGGGTGTCCTCGGCCCCGCGGTGTGGGCCGTACGGGGAATAGCCCCCGTCGGCCACAGGTTGGCCGGACGTAAGACCGTGCGAATGACGGGCGTACCCTGGTCTTCGCCGAAGAATCCAATGCAGTAAAAGCTAAGGGGAGTGCCGGAGTGTCCGCTGTCGCACCCGACGGGCGCAAGATGCTGCGCCTGGAGGTCCGGAACAGCCAGACCCCCATCGAGCGCAAGCCCGAGTGGATCAAAACCCGGGCGAAGATGGGCCCCGAGTACAACCAGCTGCAGAAGCTCGTCAAGAGCGAGGGGCTGCACACGGTCTGCCAGGAGGCGGGCTGTCCCAACATCTTCGAGTGCTGGGAGGACCGCGAGGCGACCTTCCTCATCGGCGGCGACCAGTGCACCCGGCGCTGCGACTTCTGCCAGATCGACACGGGCAAGCCGCAGGCGCTGGACCGTGACGAGCCCCGCCGGGTCGGCGAGTCCGTCGTCACGATGGACCTGAACTACGCCACGATCACCGGCGTCGCCCGCGACGACCTGGAGGACGGCGGTGCGTGGCTGTACGCGGAGACCGTCCGCCAGATCCACGCGCTGACGGACGGACGCGAGGCCGGCCGCACCAAGGTCGAGCTGCTGATCCCCGACTTCAACGCGGAGCCCGCACAGCTGGCCGAGGTCTTCTCCTCGCGCCCCGAGGTGCTGGCCCACAACGTGGAGACGGTCCCCCGCATCTTCAAGCGCATCCGCCCGGGCTTCCGGTACGAGCGTTCGCTGGAGGTCATCACGCGGGCCCGGGAGGCCGGTCTGGTGACCAAGTCCAACCTGATCCTCGGCATGGGCGAGACCCGCGAAGAGGTCAGCGAGGCGCTCCAGGACCTGCACGACGCCGGCTGCGAGCTGATCACCATCACCCAGTACCTGCGGCCCTCCGTACGGCACCACCCCGTCGAGCGCTGGGTGAAGCCGCAGGAGTTCGTGGAGCTCAAGGACGAGGCCGACGCGATCGGGTACTCCGGCGTGATGTCGGGCCCGCTGGTGCGCTCCTCGTACCGCGCCGGACGCCTCTTCCAGCAGGCGATGGAGGCCCGCGACGCGGCCGCCTCCGGAACGGTCGCGCGCACCGCGGCCGTGTGAATCCGAGCACAAGGCATTACCGGGTGGTAATCGCCCGTCGCAGGCGGCCCGTACGCTCCCCGCAGGTGGGGGGACGCGTATGGGCCGCCCCGGCGTGCGCACGGGCCGCATCAAGGTTTCATTGGTGTTTGACCGCCTGGTCATGCCCTGGTAACACCAAGGGGTGACCCTGGTCCCGGAGCAGTGATCCTGGTCCGGCTCCGGAGCAGTGACCCCGGTTCCACGGGCCTCAGTGGCCGAACCCGCTGTCGCCCTCCGCTTCCCGCACCCCGTTCCGCGCAGCGCGCGGACCGCCCCGAGAGGGAACACCGCCATGCAGGCCGCGCCGGTACGTGCCCACGCCCTTCCGACCGTCACCCACGCCCTCCGCGCCGTCGAGTCGCTGCTGCTGAGCGGCGGCCAGCGGACGGCCCGCCGCAACGCCTGGACCGCGGTCCTGGAGGACCGCCGCCGCGCCAAGGACCGGGTCGAGGCCCAGCACGTACTGGAGGCCGTTGCGGAGCACCGTTCTTCGGCCACGTAAACTTCTGTACATGGCGAGGAAGGCAAACACTGAAGGCGCGGACAGCGCCGAGAACGCGGGGCGGCTCAAGCAGATCGCCCTGACCTACAAGATGACCCGACGGTCGGACCCGAAGATCGGTCTCGTGCTCGCGGGACTGTGGATCGTCATCTTCGGCGTGCTCCTCGCGATCGGCTTCGCGATCGGTCACCCGGTCTACCTGGGCATCCTGGGCTTCTTCGTGGCCGTCATCGCGGTGCTGGTCATCTTCGGACGGCGCGCGGAGGCTGCGGCCTTCGGCCAGATGGAGGGCCAGCCCGGTGCCGCGGCAGCAGTGCTGGACCGTATCGGACGCGGCTGGACCACCACTCCGGCGGTCGCGATGAACCGCAGCCAGGACGTCGTCCACCGCGCGGTCGGCAAGGCCGGCATCGTCCTGGTGGCCGAGGGCAACCCGAACCGGGTGAAGAGCCTGCTGGCCGCCGAGAAGAAGCGGATGGCGCGCATCGTCGTGGACGTCCCCGTGCACGACATCATCGTGGGCGACGGCGAGGGCCAGGTGCCGCTGAAGAAGGTACGCGTGAAGATGCTGAAGTACCCGCGCATCCTCAGCGGCCCGCAGGTCACGGCGGCCAACGACCGGCTGCGGGCGATGGGGGACCTGATGAGCAACATGCCCCTGCCGAAGGGCCCCATGCCGAAGGGCATGCGGATGCCTCGCGGCGGAAAGATGCGCTGACCGGCACCTCTCGGGACTCATCCGCTCCACTTCGCTTCTCTCGCCGCGCGGGCGCGGCACACGGCTCCCCGTGGTTGCGCGCCCCCACGTCACATGTCATGCGTCACACGCTCACATCCGAGGGGCGGCCCCGACCGGAACGGTCGTGGCCGCCCCTCTTCGCGTGCCCGGACGGGTGCGACGGGCCGGTGCGGGGGTGCGGCGCGGCGGTCCGGACCGGTCTCGCGGAGGGTTCGCAGGGGCCATGGCACCGTACGGGCGCGGCCCGTCCACATGGTGAACGGGCCGGGTCACGGTACGGATGCGGTTGTCCGGATGGCGGAACGCCTCGGCCCACCCCTTCGGAGGGCCGAGGCGGCCCGGCGTGGACGCCGGGGCCGCGGCGGGCGCCGGGAGGGGTCCGGGGGGCCCGGGAGGGTCAGAGGCGGACCTGGACGGACCGGGAGAGCCGGTCGTGCAGTCCGCGTCCGTCGCGGTCCCAGATGAGGGCCGGGATCACCAGGAGCAGCAGCACGGTCCGGACGAGTACGCGCCCCATACCGAGCCGCCCGCCGCCCTCGGAGACGAGGCGCAGGCGCAGCAGGCGCTTGCCGGGGGTGAAGCCGAGGGTGCCCACCGTCAGGAAACTCAGGACCAGGAAGACGAGCAACGCCCAGTTCCCGGCGGCCTGTTGGTCACCGCCTGCGATGAGCCCGTATGCGATCAAGAAGCAGAGCGCCCAGTCGATGAAGATCGCGCCGAAGCGGCGGCCGAGCGGGGCGACCGACCCCGGGCCCTCCTCGGGCAGCCCGAGGCGCTTGCCCCGGTGGCCGAAGTCGACGCCCATGTCCTCGGCGGCGGCCTGGGGGCCGGAGAGCCACGATCCGATTGCTTGCCTGTTGTCCACCCGACCACGGTACTGCGACCGGGTTTGCTTCCTGGTGCCCGGGGCACGGGATGGGGCGTTGGGGTGTCCCCCACCGCGCGCCCGGTTAACTTGGGCGAAACAAATGGGTCATGCTGGGGAAATCCCGTCTGCCTAAGGTCGCCCTCAACGTGCGCCACCGCACTGGCGACACACACGAGCTACAACCCCAGCCCCTCCGGGCCGGGAGTAGGAGGAGTTGGATGTTCCAGAACGCCGACGAAGTGCAGAAGTACGTCGCGGACAACGACGTGAAGTTCATCGACGTCCGCTTCTGCGACCTGCCCGGTGTGATGCAGCACTTCACCATCCCGGCAGCGAGCTTCGACCCGGCCGAGGAACTCGCCTTCGACGGTTCGTCGATCCGCGGCTTCCAGGCCATCCACGAGTCCGACATGGCGCTCCGCGCCGACCTGTCGACCGCCCGGGTGGACCCCTTCCGCCGCGACAAGACGGTCAACATCAACTTCTTCATCCACGACCCGATCACCGGCGAGCAGTACAGCCGTGACCCGCGGAACGTGGCCAAGAAGGCCGAGGCGTACCTCGCCTCCACCGGCTTCGCCGACACCGCCTACTTCGGTCCCGAGGCGGAGTTCTACGTCTTCGACAACGTCCGCTTCCAGACGTCGGCGAACGAGAGCTTCTACCACATCGACTCCGAGGCCGGCGCCTGGAACACCGGTGCGGTCGAGAACAACCGCGGGTACAAGGTCCGTTACAAGGGCGGCTACTTCCCGACCCCGCCGGTCGACCACTTCGCCGACCTGCGTGCCGAGATCTCCCTGGAGCTGGACAAGAACGGCCTCCAGGTCGAGCGCCAGCACCACGAGGTCGGCACCGCCGGCCAGGCCGAGATCAACTACAAGTTCAACACGCTGCTCGCCGCGGCCGACGACCTGATGCTCTTCAAGTACATCGTGAAGAACGTCGCCTGGCGCAACGGCAAGACCGCGACCTTCATGCCGAAGCCGATCTTCGGCGACAACGGCTCGGGCATGCACGTGCACCAGTCGCTGTGGCAGGGCGGCGTGCCGCTCTTCTACGACGAGCAGGGTTACGCCGGCCTGTCGGACATGGCCCGCTACTACATCGGCGGCATCCTCAAGCACGCCCCGTCGCTGCTGGCCTTCACCAACCCGACGGTGAACTCCTACCACCGCCTGGTGCCCGGCTTCGAGGCCCCGGTGAACATGGTGTACTCGCAGCGCAACCGCTCCGCCGCGATGCGCATCCCGATCACCGGCTCGAACCCGAAGGCCAAGCGCGTCGAGTTCCGCGCCCCGGACCCGTCCTCGAACCCGTACCTCGCGTTCGCGGCGCTGCTGATGGCCGGCCTCGACGGCGTGAAGAACAAGATCGAGCCGGCCGAGCCGATCGACAAGGACCTGTACGAGCTGGCTCCGGAGGAGCACGCCAACGTCCAGCAGGTCCCGACCTCGCTGCCGGCCGTCCTCGAGGCGCTGGAGCAGGACAACGAGTACCTCCAGGCCGGCGGTGTCTTCACCACCGACCTGATCGAGACGTGGATCGACTACAAGCGCACCCACGAGATCGCCCCGATCCAGCTGCGCCCGCACCCGCACGAGTTCGAGCTGTACTTCGACCTCTAAACGCCCGGTGCGTACCGGGTGCTCGCCGAGCAGCCGATGCGTCGACGTGACGTCAGTGGCATGAACGAGGGCCGCTACCCCCGACCGGGGTGGC